>JBAVAA010000391.1:0-6326 GCA_049585515.1 Terriglobales bacterium
CCAGGGCTTCCATCCGGACTGGAAGACGCACATCTTCAACTACGGCCGTCCAGAAGTGCGCAGCTTCCTGATGTCGAGCGCCATGTTCTGGCTGGACAAATATCATGCGGACGGGCTTCGCGTGGACGCAGTCGCATCGATGCTCTATCTGGACTACTCGCGAAAGGAAGGTGAATGGATTCCGAACAAGTTTGGTGGCCGCGAGAACCTGGAGGCCATCGACTTTCTGCGCCGTTTCAACCTTGAAGCTTACAAAGAGCATGCCGACATTCAAACCTACGCGGAAGAATCGACTTCGTATCCGATGGTTTCGCGGCCGGTTTATCTGGGCGGCCTGGGATTTGGCCTTAAGTGGGACATGGGCTGGATGCACGACACACTGCAGTATTTCAGCCAGGACCCGATTCACCGCCAGTATCACCACAACAAATTGACGTTTCGCATGCTGTATTCATTTCACGAGAATTTCGTCCTGCCGCTGAGCCATGACGAGGTCGTCCACGGAAAAGGTTCGCTGATCGGCAAAATGCCGGGCGACGAGTGGCAGAAATTTGCCAACCTGAGGCTGCTGTTCGCCTATATGTTCGCGCAACCGGGCAAGAAGTTGCTGTTTATGGGCGACGAGTTCGGGCAGGTCAGCGAGTGGTCGCATGATCGCAGCCTCGACTGGAACGTGCTGCAGTTCCCGGTGCATCGCGGCCTGATGAACTGGGTCGAGCAACTGAACCGCGTCTATCGCAGCGAATCTGCCCTGCACTGGTTTGATAACGATCCCAAAGGATTTGAATGGGTGGATTGCAATGACGCTCCGATGAGCGTGATCTCGCTGCTGCGCAAGGGGCGGGACGGGGAGAATCCCGTGCTGGTGGCGTGCAATTTCACGCCCGTGCCCAGAGTGGGATACATGGTCGGCGTTCCGATGGACGGCTACTGGAAAGAAATTCTAAACAGCGATGGAGAGGAGTACGGAGGCAGCGGCATGGGAAACATGGGAGGCACTGAGGCTCTCCACCAAACAACTCATGGGCGGCCTTATTCGCTGCGGCTGACTTTGCCGCCGCTGGGGGCGCTGTTTCTGAGAAAGGCGTAGAGGAACACGCCGAACGAATCAGCGTTTACGCCCCGGCATAATTCTGTGTTCTCATATAGAGAAACCGACCCAGGAGCATTGCCATGCCCGGAAGGATAGACCAGAATAACGCTCCGGCAAAAACCAAAGGCCACTGGTGCGATACGTGTGCGTATCTCGTGACTGTAATGCAGGCAATCAGCACCACCCACAATCCCAACATCACGATGGCGGGAAACAGGCTTGCGGTAAGTTCGGTACGAGGCTCGGCTCCCGCTCGACGCGCAAGGTAAGCGCCCGCAGCACCAAACAAGGGCTGCGAGATCAGCCAGACAAGATAAGGCATGAACGCCAAGCTCGCGTGCAGCCATGGTGCTGGCATGCTTGGTCCAAAGGTCACTCGCTGCAAGACCCACAGCCAGACCATGGAAGCGGTCAGGATGATAAGGCCTGGAAGCCATAGAGCCTTGGTTCGATGGTTCATAGTTCCCTCTCCTCGTCTGGCGCGGCGAATTCTGCTCGCGAGCAGGCGCCAGTTGTCGATCTCTCCGATGGCATGGGAGATGGCGTCGGACTCGCGCATTCCTTTTTCTCGCAGTTCGTCATAGCGATCTTCAAGATGAGCAGCCAATTCCGCGACGGTTTCCGCCTGTTCGGCCGGAGTTCCGTTCGACGAAAAGTCGGCCCCACCCAGGCGCTGGCGAACCAATGCTGTCCAATCAGGTGCCGTCCAATCAGGTGCCGTCCAATCAGGCATCGCCTACTCCGGCCAGGCAGTCGAGCGCCTGGAAAAAGGAGCGCCACTCCCGTCGCAATGGCGCCAGTCGTGCCTTGCCCCTGGGGGTGAGCGAATAGTAGCGGCGGTCGCGGCCTGTGCTGCTGGGCTGCCACTGCCCTTTGACCAATCCTCGCCTTTCGAGGTCGTAGAGCATTGGGTACAGGGAGGCCAGCTCAAAATGGAGCGCGCCCTCAGACCTTTCCTCGATGCGTCTGGAAATCTCGAAGCCGTAGAGCGGTTGCTCCGCCAGAAGGCTTAGGATCACCAGTTCCGTGCTGCCGCGTGCGATGTTGGCTCGAATACGTTTGACCATGCCCGATGAGGCCATAGTAAAGGATTCCTATACTGCAATATAGTATTCCTATATAGCGACCGGTTGTCAAGACCTTACTTGGAGGGCACAACGGCTGAATATCTGAACAGCGCTCAAGGTTTCCACACTCCCACATGCTCCACCATCTCCTCTAATTTCGCCTTACTTAGAATGTCTCCCACCGCCTGATGATCGATGTGGGGAGCGATCGGCGTTTCGGTTTGCGCGATGGCGTAGGCGGTAACGGCCACGATCGCCTCGCCTGCTTTGAAGTCGAGGGCATCGACCTTATCCAGCGTGTCACTCGATTTGTGATGAATCTCCATGTAGTGGGTCATATCTACGAATAAATCGAGCGCCGGAATTCCCTGCAACATAAACGGACCGTGGTCGGTGTTGTAGGTCGCTTCCATCGAAAGCTCGCCACCATCGAGGTCTTTTAACAGACCATCGCTCCAGGGCTGCATCGCTTTTTTCAAATCCTCGCGGCCTTCCACTTTCCATCCCTTCGGATGCCCCGCGCCATTGTCGGTATTCAGAACAGCCACGCAGTTCTCCAGTTCGCGCTTGTGCGTCTGCGTGTAGGCATACGATCCGAGGAGGCCTTGTTCTTCTCCGCCCCAAAGCGCAAGCCTTATGCTGCGGCGCGGCGCTTTCCCCAGCGACATCAGGGCGCGGCCGATTTCGAGGACGCTGACCGCGCCGGCGCCGTTGTCCTGCGCGCCTGTGCCGAAGTCCCACGAGTCCAAGTGAGCGCCGATCAGGATCCACTCGTCTGGCTGCTCGCTGCCGCGAATCTCGGCCACCACATTGTTGACCGTCGTTTCCCCGGAGGTCTTGTTCTCGATGGTCAACTGGACGGTGACCGGCCCACGCTCCAGTTCCCGCTGAATCAGCTTTGCATCCTCCATCCCGATCTGGGCGGCCGGCAGCGGATATAACTTCGCACCCCAAAGACCATCGTGCGCATTCAGGACGTTACTCCTCTCGCGATCCGCCGTGAGCACGGCCAGCACGCCCGCCTTCTCAAAAGCGATGGCTGCCGCTTCCAGCTTCGGCATGGCTTTACCGTAACCTTGTGCCGTGATCTTCGTAGTATCCAGAAGAACAATCTTTCCGCGCAGTTCGTCCTTCCTGGAACGCAATGCATCTGGCTCCACATCGGCAACCAGCGTCACTGCACCCTGCACTCCTCCCGGCGGGGTCGACGGCGCCCAGCCGAGCGACGCTACGTACAGGGGCCGCGACAAAGGCGCCAGCATCGCACCGCTGGCTGTTCCTCGCTGCCAACCGGCTGGAATGGTGAACGCCTCCAGACGCACATTCTCGATCCCATAGCTGCGAAACTTCGCCACTGCCCATTCCGTTGAGCGAACGTAGGCCGGAGAACCGGTGAGCCGGCCTCCGATGCCGTCGGCAAGTTCGGCCAGAGTGGACATCGAGGGACCGTTGTAAATCGAGGCGGCCAGTTGGTCGGCCACCGGCTTCAGATCGGAAGGCTGTTGCGCCCACCCGAGGACCGGAATCGCCCACCACAGAAACAACGCAAACGCACGACACAAATTCATCTTTCTTTCTCCTAGGAAGTCTTCATCACGCTTCTCGACACGAATGGGCATTCTCTACGAACCCCGGCCAGTATTGCAAACGCGGGACTTTCCAATCACTCTGATGACATCGCTGCGGTGTCGTGGCACAATTGGGTGGGTGGAACTTGATGAGCTCCCATATCACCAACCCCAATACTGAGGCGGCGATTCTAGCCCGCCTCATCCAGATCGGACAGCAAGAACTGTCGCGCGGCGCCGCTGAATACCTGCTGTCGATTCGCTTCGGCGATCGCGACATCGCTCGCATGAACGAATTGTCCGAGTCAGCTAGTCAGGGCAAATTGTCCAGCGAAGAGCAGGCTGAACTAGACAGCTACCTTCATGTTGGAAACCTTCTTGCGGTCATGCAATCCGAAGGTCGGCGTGCGTTGCAGCGGTCGGCTCAATAATCAGTGAAATTGAACACAGATCTTATCCGCCAGGTTTGGGAACGAACGCGAGCGCGTTGTGAATATTGTCAATTGCCATCAGCGTTTCACCCAGCGCCATTCCAGATAGATCACATTATTGCTCGCCAGCACGGTGGAATGGCTGCTGCCGATAACCTCGCCCTTGCTTGCATGCATTGCAACCGGTTCAAGGGGGCCGAACATTGCCAGCGTCGATCCCGACAGCGGCGAAATCGTTCGCCTGTTCCATCCCCGGCGAGATACGTGGAGTGAACACTTCATTTGGGACGGCCCTGAATTGACAGCACTAACCCAAGTTGGCCAGGTAACGATCACCCATTTGTTCATTAACGACCCGGAAGTTGTTGTGGTGAGGAAAGCCTTACAGGAAGAAGGCGTCTCCGGAGGTTAGGGCGACCGTGCTGAGTGCTTCTCGCAGGCTGGCAGCTGAGCCAGACATCCCCCACTTCCCGCTCTCATGCTATCCTCGCAATGAGTCAAACCATTGTGCGGATGCGCATCCTCACCCGCTACATTCTCCGAGAAGTTCTCTCTCACGCCTTGATTGGCGCCGCGGTTTTTACTTTCGTTCTTTTCACTCGCGATCTGGGGCGCATCCTCGAACTGGTGGTCCGCAACAGCGCTCCTTTGCCGAGCGTGGCGGAGGTCTTTTTCTACACCGTCCCCGTCGCGCTCACATACACCATTCCCATGGGTGTGCTGGTGGGCATTCTCATCGGACTCAGCCGTCTGGCCGCCGACAGCGAGGTCACAGCGATGCGCGCGAGCGGCCTGGGCGTCTGGACCTTCTTGCGCGTGATCTCAATTTTTGTGGTGGTGGCGTGGCTGCTCGCCCTTGGCAATAGCGTCTATCTCGCGCCTCGTTCGCTTGCCGCTCTGGGAAAACTTCAGGACACCCTCAAGTCGTCTCAGGCTTCTTTCGAGGTACAGCCCCGCGTTTTCTACGAAGGATTTCCGAAGATTGTCCTCTATGTGCAGGACATCAAGGCCACATCCGGCGGAGCGCTCTGGAAAGGCGTGTTCCTCGCCGATTTAAGCGATCCCGCCGCGCCCCGCATCAGCCTCGCCCGCGAAGGCCAGCTCGTCAGCCAGGGAACCGACACTCTGGATCTGCATCTTATCAATGGTTCTACCCACGAAACTCCAAATCCCCGAAATCCGGATCAGTATCAGATTTCCACCTTCCAGACCACCGACATACCGCTCCAGATCCCCGCGTCGCAAAGCAGCCAGGAACACGAACCCACATCATTGGCTGAGATCAAATTTGCCGACCTTCTCCGCAGCTCACAAACCGAAGACCCGGTCACCCGCCGCTGGCATCTGATCGAATACCATCGCCGCCTGGCCTTGCCAACCGCGTGTATTGTCCTCGCTCTGGTCGGTATTCCGCTCGGTCTTTCGTCAAAAAAAGGAGGGAAATCCAGCGGCTTTGTTCTGACCATTCTGCTGGTCTTTCTCTACTATTCGATTTCACTGATTGGAGTGTCTTTCGCGAAGCAGGGACGCCTTTCGCCAGCGGCCGGGGTCTGGCTGGCCGACGTTATGTTTGCTGCCGGTGGAATTTTCTTGCTGTGGCAATCGGAACGCCGGCCGATCGAACTGACTTCGCTTCGCTCCTGGTTCAAAGCTCGAGGGTTCAAGATTACGGCGTCAAGAGCCGGCGACCCCGGCACGAACCGCGAATCCTCTCATCGAGAATCGTCTCATCTTTCTCCGCGCGGAAGCATCATGACGCGATGGCCCCGGCGATGGCGGCTCTTCAATCTTCGTTTTCCTACCATCCTTGACGATTATGTGCTGCGCGACTTCAGCTTCTACCTTGCCCTGATCGCCGGATCGTTCATAACCTTGTTGCTGGTGTTCACGCTGTTTGAGCTGCTCAGCGATATTCTGCGGAATCAGGTATCGCCGCTCACGGTGGGCGAGTATTTGCTCAACGTCACACCTTATTTTCTCTATTACCCGATTGCGCCACTGAGCATGCTGCTGGCGGTGTTGGTCACCTTCGGACTGTTGCAGCGCTCCAACGAAATCACGGCGATCAAGGCCACCGGCATCAGCCTTTACCGCGTGATCGTCCCGGTGCTGATTGCCTCTACCCTGGTGGCGGGCGTTCTTTTTCTGTCGGACCAGTTCTATCTTC
>JBAVAA010000392.1:0-4384 GCA_049585515.1 Terriglobales bacterium
CTTCGGGATCGAGTTCGGAATTCAGGTGAAAAAGATCGGGATGGGTCCAGACATCGACGCTGTCAAAATTTACAAAGATCGCAATATCGCCGACGATGCGAATCGAGCGTTGCGCGCAATAGGCCCGAAGCGCCTGCCACTGCTCATAGAAAAAGAACTGCACCGCCCGGCGGACGTCGAGATCTTCGAGCATTTCCAGATGGGCCTTCTCGAGCGCTGCCGGTTCGCGATGCGTCAGTTCGCGGGGCCAACGGTTCCAGCTTTCCAGCTTGAAGCGAGCGCGTAAACCATCATAGAGAACGAAGTCATCGAGCCACCACTGATTCTGGCGGCAAAAGTTCTCGTAACGGGAGCGGGCGTTCGCCGTCGCGGACCGCACAAAATTGTGCGCCGCCTCAAACAACAGCGGCAGCTTCTGATGGAAGACGGCCGGATAATCCACCGGCCCGGCGCAACCGGCTAGATCGCCAAGCTGAGCGTGATCAATCCAGCCGCGATCGGCAAGGCGCTCCAGGCTGACCAGCAGCGGATTTCCGGCAAAGGCCGATGTGGTCGAATACGGAGAGTCTCCGAAGCCGAGCGGCCCCAGAGGCAAAACCTGCCACAGCCCCTGCCGCGCGGACGAGAGGAAATCCGCGAACGCATACGCCGCCGGACCAAAGTCGCCGACCCCGCCGCGCGAAGGCAGCGAGGTGGGATGAAGCAGAATTCCGCTGGCGCGCGGGAATGACATTCAAAATCAGTTCTCAGTTCTCAGTTCCCCGTTTTCAGTGCGGGTCGTCAGTTCACAGCACTTACTGAGAACTGAGAACTGGGAACTGAGAACTTTTTTCTACGAGCCTTCCTGCCCAGCCTGGCGGGTCAAATTTTTCATCTCTTGCTCATTCACCTTGAGCTGTTTCGCCTTTTCCATATCCCGGCGCAGGTTGGTAACGAACAGGCCGAACAAATCGTTCTGCTTCTCTTCGAGCAGCGACTGCCGGATGCTGTCCTTCTTCGCGGCGAATTCCTGATCCGTCGGCGCCTGTTTTTCGAGAAGCTGAGCCACCACGCCATTGCCGCCAGCAAGGATCGATCCGCTGATCTCGCCCGGCTTCAGCGCGAAGATCGCTGCCGCATTGGACATCGAGCCAAGGTCCGGAACCTGCCCGTCCGGCAGAACCAGATCGCTCGTCTTCACCGTTGCGCCCAGATCTTTCGCGGCTTTCTTCAAATCATGCCCCGCCTTGGCTCGATCGGAGAGTTCCTGTGTTTTCTGCTGCAGGAGAAAAGCGGCACGCTCGTTCTTGAATTCGTTTTCGACCCGCGATCGAATCTCTTCGAACGTTGGCGTAGCTGGAGGCTTTATGCCCAGCAGTTGGAAAACCACGTAACCTTGCGGCACCTGGACCATATCGGGCGGGGCCTTCTCGGTTTCGTTGAAGACGGCTTCCATAAGCTGCGGATTCGGCGCCAGGCCCGGCAAGCTGTCTCTTCGGCTGAAAAAGTCGGTAGTAACCGCCGCCTGACCTTTGGCACCCGCTGACTTGTCGAGTCCGTCCGTACGCGCCGCGCTGAGCAGCGAGTTCGCCGCCACTTCGGTGGCGTGCGCGATTTTCTCCTGCTTCACTCGCTGCTCGATCTCGCTCTTCACCTCGTCGAACGTCTTGAGATGGGCCTCCTGCTTGTCCTCCACCCGGATGATGTGAAAGCCGAAACTGCTTTTCACCAGGTCGCTGGTCTGTCCTTTACCCTATGAAAAAGCGGCCTTCTCGAACTCGGGAACCGTACGGCCCCGTCCGATCCATCCGAGTTCACCGCCGCTCTTGGCGCTGCCCGGATCGTCGGAGTACTTTTCCGCCAGTTTGGCAAAGTCTCCGCCCGCTTGCACTTGCTTCAAAACGTCTTCCGCTTTTGCGCGCGCGTCGGCAACCGCCTTCTCGTCCTCTTTCGCGCCCGGCGCCGGCATCGGAGTCTTGATCAGAATGTGGGCGACCTTCACCTGTTCGGGCACCCGAAATTCGTCGCGGTGCTGATCGTAATACGCCTGCAGATCCTGATCGGTCACTTTCGTCGTCGCCGCGATCTTCGAACTATCGACCACCACGTACTCGATCCGCCTCTTCTCTGGAATGGAATTGTTGTAGGTAGCCTTGTTGCGGTCGTAGTAGGCTTTCAGTTCCTCATCGGTGGGGTGCAGTCCCTTCAGGATATCGGCCTGGGTGATCACGGCATAGTCGAACTTTACTTTTGTGTTGCGGCGATCGAATTCGTCGCGGACATCGGCGTCCCCCACGTATGCGGCGCTCGAGACCAGGGCGCGCAACTTGCGGGTAAGAATGCCTTCCTTCATCCGCTCTTCAAACTGAGGAACCGTCAGTTCGGCGCGCTGGAGCATGGCTTCGTATTCGTCTTCTCCGACGAACTTGCCGTCGGGGAAAAACGCGCTGGAATAGGGCCCGTGCTGCAACTCATCGCGCAGCTCATCGTCGCTGACATGCAGGCCCAGGCGGTGCGCCTCGATAATCTGAACCTTCTCGCTGATCAGTTGCTCCGCCGCCTGCCCCGCCGCCAATGGCAGCAGAAATTTGACCTCTGGACCGCCGCGAGGATACTGCTGCCGAATCATGTCCCTCGCCCTTTTCTGTACCTCGGGCACGGTCACGGTTTGGTCGCCCACCGTGGCGAGAACTCCGGCCGGAGGCGCGCCCAGGCCAAGGCTGGAGCCAAGCCCGCCTGGTATCAGCGTGATCGCCATCGAAGCGCAGATAAGTACGAGCAGCGCGCCGAGAACGATCTTCACTGTCGGCCCTGCATTTTGCAGCTGTCGAATCATGGTTAGATAACTCCATCGATAGAGACGAGGTTCGCCCCGTCTCCCGAAAATTGCTCCACGTTGGAAGCTAGAAACTATGATTATAAACTAGCGTTTCCACCGCGACAGCCCCGGAGGGGCGAACTAAATTAGCCCGGCGCTTCAGCGCTGGGAATAGTGGGAATAATCTTGCAAGTCCCGGAGGGACGACCGAGTTCTCACGAACACTCTTTCAGCGATGGGCGGGCACCGAAATAGAATCCCAGATCGGAGGGGAAGGAAGTTTAGCCGCTGACAATCTCAAAATTAAACCTCGTTATCCTGCGGCGATAACGAGGTGCGGGGGAGGGCCATTCGTGGCTTGCGGGATCGCAAACAAAATCGAACCCGCCGCAGTTCCACAAATTCATTTCGAATTCTATATCGGAGAATCATTCTGTCAATCAAAACAACCTGTGCAAAAAAGGTTCTTTTTGTGCGTTTCAATGCAACGAAAACTGTGCAGGTTTATATCCGCGGGACACGTCTCTCCGAAATGTCGCGCATGCACATGAAGGCAAATGATATGAGCACAAAGCTCACTTTGGGTATTGGAACGAATACCCGCTCGCTTCATTGCCCGACATAAATCGCGTGTTGTATTCGAGCAGATAGTTCAGATGCTCGGCATCGGACGGAAACGCCTTGCCAGGATACGGATACGTCTCCATCGCGCCGAACGGCAGCGGTTCGACCGTATCGCCGCGGTAGGCATAGAAATCCATATCCTTTTCGTACCCGTTTGCGACAAAGAAATAGTCACGTACCCAGCCGTGCGGTAGCGCGGGCAGCTTTGCGGGATCGAAATCAAGCGCCACTTCGTCGCCCGACCCGAAGACCACAAACCTGTCGTCGATTGATTCGAGCAGCGATCGCACATCGCCGTACCGCGTATAAGCGCCGGCTGGACGCGTGTAAGGGCCGGTAGCACTGGTTTTTTCGTAAATGTATTTCACGTTCCCCGGCGGCCGGTCTTCGCTCTTGAGCGGAAACCCATGAAAATCCAGTTCGGCCCGCGCCAGCGGCACCCATGTCAGCCGCGACGTTTGACCTTGGCTCGTCCGGCTGATCAAAATGTCATCCCAATAAATTTGCAGATTGGTAGTAATGCGAATCCGCCGCGTCCCCGCCGGTAATTTGCCGGTGAGATCGGCCGTCATAGTGCGCGCGCCGCCCGCTGGGAATCCCATGTCATCGACAACCCGGACCCACTTACCCACCCCTTCTTTTCCGGTCGAACTCGGCTTCGAGACGAGCGCTTCCACATAAGGCGCCATCGGCCGCAGGTGCGCCTGATCGGCCGCGTACATACTAGTCGCCGAGTAGTATTCGATCTCGCCATGCAGCAACAACCACAGCGGACCACCGCGATACGCTTCGCCAAGATCAAGCTCGAGCGAATGCGGCTCGGCGAATCCCATAAACGGCAACACTTTGAAATCGCCAAAATACCGATGCGCAAGCAAATCCGGGAGCACGTCGTGTCCATGTTCATCCCAGGCCCCCGAAGGCGGACGAGCATCTTTGTTGTCGCTATACACAACCTTAAAC
>JBAVAA010000393.1:0-1772 GCA_049585515.1 Terriglobales bacterium
CACCGACCTATATCACTCCGGCACCAGGCATGAAGAGGACCAGCCGGCACATCTGGTGATTGAAGATACAAACGTCTGCAATGACCGTTGCGTGAAAGAGTTCGGCAGTCCGTGCCAGAATTTCTGTCCCGCGAATGTCTACGAGATGGTTGACGACCCCTCCGCGCCGAACGGCAAGAGCATCAGCCTGAATCCCGCCAATTGCGTGCATTGCAAGACCTGCGACATTCAGGACCCCTACCAGATCATTACCTGGGTTCCACCCGAGGGCGGCGGCGGCCCGAATTACGACGGGATGTAAGCTGAACTCTAACCTGGAAGGCCAATAGCTAGGGATGGTTCGCTAAAGACTAGTCCGTCTCCTCAGCCGGGTATATACTTCTCGCGATACTTTTGCAGTAACCCGGATGGCCCGGGCACGGAGCACACTCTCATTCTCATAACCGCTCCGTGAATAGAACGCTGGCGCAGGGATATCGATATCAACATCATTCGCCCTGGTCCGCCGGCGGGGACGGGAGTCGCCAGATCGATGCTGCGGCGCCTTTTCCCAAGAGAGGTAACTGGTCGTGGACGTCGTACTTATACGTTTACTGTTTGTCGTCATCGTCGCGGTTATCTGCTTTTTCATCCGTCCGTTTAACCTGCCATCGCATCTGGATGCCGCCGCTGGCCTGGCGATCGGCCTCGTTATCATAGTGTTCGAGTGGCGCTTGCGCGTGATGAGCCTGAAGCGCCTGATTGGCGCCGCCATCGGCAGCGTGCTTGGCATTTTCGGCGCTTATCTTTTTGCCGTGGTCATTCGCAGCAGTATCCCTCCCAGCCCACTGCAAAGTTTTCTGCAGATCATGGTCATGCTGGTCATGGCTTACGTGGGATTGGCGGTGGGCGCCAACAAAGGCGACCTGCTGAACCTGGCGGCACTGGGCGGGATTTTCGGCGGCGAAAGGTCGGGTAAGAAGGTTTACAAAATCCTCGACACCAGCGTCATTATCGACGGCCGCATCTCCGACATCGCCGAAACCGGATTCCTTGATGGGCTGATCGTGATTCCACAGTTCGTGCTCCGCGAACTGCAACTGGTGGCCGATTCCGCCGACTCGCTGAAACGCAATCGCGGACGCCGCGGCCTCGACATTTTGGCGCGTCTGCAGAAAACGGCTTCGGTCCAGATCCAGATCGTAGAAGACGATTTCCCTAGCGTCCGCGAAGTCGATATGAAGCTTATCGAACTGGCCAAGCTGTACGAAGGCAAGATCATCACCAACGATTTCAATCTCAACAAGGTCGCCCAATTACAGGGTGTGGCCGTGCTCAACATCAACGAACTGGCCAACTCGCTCAAGCCCATCGTTCTGCCGGGCGAGATCATGCGAGTATTTATCCTTAAAGAAGGAAAAGAATATAACCAGGGTGTCGCCTATCTCGACGACGGCACCATGGTGGTCATCGACAACGCGCGCAAGATGATTGGCAAGACCATCGACATCTCGGTGACCTCGGTCTTGCAAACCACCGCCGGCAAGATGATCTTTGGCAAGTGGGATGAACGCGCAACCGGCCGCCACGACTCCAAAGTGACCCTTCCGGCCGTAACCGTGCCTCTGCCCACTGCCGCGGCACCCAACGGGCCGCCCTCCGATCCAACAAAAAAGCCCGCGCCCGCGGCAATCGACCGCGCCGTTGACTAGCGCGGCGTCCGCGGCAAGCCGCGGAACTCCAGCTCTTCGTTGCAGGCTTCGTATCAGGGCATCGCTTTAGCGATGCCGTAA
>JBAVAA010000394.1:0-4499 GCA_049585515.1 Terriglobales bacterium
TTAATAATTTTGTCATCCTGAGCGAAGCGAAGGACCTGCTGTCGCACGCGACGGCAAAAAACAGGTCCTTCGCTTCGCTCAGGATGACAAGGGCTCGCTAAGAACCAAAGGCCAAAAGCTAAATGCCAAACACAAAATCCGTAATCATAAAAATCAAACGCCAACTCACCCCAAACGCCAAGCCGTCCTGGGAAGAGTTCGAAATCCCCTACAAGCCCAACATGAACGTCACTTCGGCGCTCATGGAGATCGCTGCCAACCCCGTCACCCGCGACGGCAAACAGACCACGCCCGTCACCTACGACTCGAATTGTCTCGAAGAGATCTGCGGCTCCTGCGCCATGCTGATCAATGGACGCGCCCGCATGGCTTGCTCTTCCCTGCTCGACAATCTCGATCAGCCGCTCAAGCTCGAACCGCTGTCGAAGTTTCCGGTGATTCGAGACCTGGCCGTAGATCGCAGCGTGCTCTTCGAGAACCTTAAACTGGTCAAAGCCTGGATACCGATCGATGGCACCTACGACCTCGGTCCCGGCCCGCGAATGACCATGGAGGATCAGGAAAGAACGTATCCGCTGTCGAACTGCATTTCCTGTTGCTGCTGCATGGAAGCCTGCCCGCAATTCAACGAAGACACCGGATTCGTCGGCGCGGCTACGATCTCACAAGTGCGGTTGTTTAATACTCATCCCACCGGCCAGGCGCTGAAGCGTGAGCGTCTGTCGGCACTCATGGGAGATGGCGGTATCCAGGAATGCGGCTATGCCCAAAATTGTGTCGAGATTTGCCCCAAGGAAATACCGTTGACGACGTCGATTGCCGAAGTCGGCGGCCAGGTAATGAAGCAAGCGCTAACCGACCTGCTGCGGAAGTGACATCCCCGTAGAGACGGGGCTTGCCCCGTCTCCGCCCCCGCCATCCCGGATTCGTCCCGGACAAGACGCGGCAAGCCTCGTCTCTACAGAGGTCTAGAAATAGCGCTTTTTTCGTGCATTTTTGCACCTAGAATCAATCGTTTGCCATCCGGTCACCACCCGCAACTCCCTTAAGTAAGCGGGTTTGGGCCGAATTGCTTCACAAGATTGTTCATCTGTGGGTTACAATTGCCACGCCCTGTGACAAATGGGCGCTTTTCCACAGGTTGGGAGAATGTTTTTGAGTGGCGCAATAATGCCCACGGAATGATGCAAAGATTCACAACGCGGAGCCTGAAGACCTCCAGACCGGCGCGAGCGCAGGCGACTTCGCTCGCGCTCATAATCTTTCTAATTGCAGCAGCGCCACGGACAGCTCTCGCCTTGCATCCCGTCAGCCATCGACACCGGATTCTGCATCGCCTTCGGGGCATTCTTTGGAACCCGTTGTTCCGTCCGTCCCATGATTCCCTGCTCCGGCAAAATGAGGAAATCGACCGCCTGAATCTGCCCCGAATTCAAGACGACACTGAACTGGAAGCGCTCAAGGCCTCTGGCGATCTAGTACCAATTGAGGAGAGCGAGTCTCTGAAGATCGAGCGTAGTCTCGATCCCTCCCGCCGCTTTTGCCGCCCCTGGACCCGCGATTTCGTGCAGGACCTTTCCGAAATTTATTACCGCCAGTTCCACGACCGGATCCAGGTGAACTCCGCCGTCCGCACCGTAAAAGTGCAGAAAAAACTTCGCCGCCACAATCGCAATGCCGCACCGGTGGATGGCGACACCGCGTCTTCTCATCTTGCCGGCATCACCGTCGATCTTCAGCGCCGTGGGTTGACGAAACAAGAGATCCGATTCGTGGAACACTACTTGTTCTATCTGAACGCGCTCGGTCTGGTCGAACCCGAAGAGGAGCGCCGCCACTGGTGCTTCCACGTGATGGTTTCTGACCGCTACAGCGACTGGCGGCAGACGCAGACGATTTTCCCGCATCCGCCGACGGAAGAACCCGCACCCGCAACAGTCACAGTGACCACCGCGATGGGGGCGTCCAACTAATCTTCGATCTGCATTTTTATCTGAACCTCTATCCGAAATCCGCAGCCGCTACAATCTCCGCAGAATGATTGTTCTCATGGCCGGCCTCCCCGGAACCGGCAAAACCACGCTCGCTCGCGAACTCGTTCACCGGACGCAAGGCGCTCTCCTTAGCAAGGACCAGATCCGCGCCGCCCTGTTCTCGCCCGAAGATACTGAATACTCTGTCAAACAGGACGACTTTGTGATGGAGATCATGCTCAAAGGCGCCCGCTACCTGTTGCAAGCGGCTCCCAGCCGCACAGTCTTTCTCGACGGACGCCCCTTTTCCAGCCGTTATCAGATCGACCGTGTTCTGGAAGGCGCCCGCGAACTCGGTCAGCCCTGGAGGATCATTGAGTGTATCTGCTCCGATGAATCCGCGCGTCGCCGTCTCGAGCTCGAGCCCGATACCTCACATCCCGCGCACAACCGCACGTTCGCGCTCTACATGGAAGTGAAAGCCCGCTTCGAACCGATTGCTTATCCGAAGACAACGATCTCCACCGACCAACCGCTGGAGGAATGCATCGAGCACGCTCTCGTTGCCTTGCACGCATCCTGAATCGGTCGTGTGGTGCGGGGCTCTGCCCCGTGCGGGTCGGAGACCGCCGCCACACAAGCATTGTTACGATTCGTATAGAATTCTTACTCCGATGAATAAACACATCCTTGCCATCGCACTCTTCCTCATGTCTGTCGGCCCCGTCCACGCCCAAAGCGTAAGCGCCAAAGCCCTCGAAATCCAAAACTCAGCCATCATCGTCGACACGCATGCCGATACGCCCCAACGCTTTCTCGACGAGAACTACGACATCGGGTCGACCGATCCCAAAGATCTCGGCCACATCAGTCTCGACAAAGCCAAGGCCGGAAATCTCGGCGCCGAGTTTTTTTCCATCTGGGTTGACCCGGAAACCAATCAGGGCCACTTCGCCCGCCGCACGCTCGACCTCATCGATTCGGTTTACGAGCAGGCGGCGCGCCATCCGGACCGCATGATGATGGCGTTCAGCGTCGCCGACATCGAGCGCACGCACCGCGAGCACAAACTAGCCGCACTGATGGGAATCGAAGGCGGACACTCCATCGAAAACGACATCCGCCTGCTGCGCGATTTCTATCGCCTGGGCGTCCGCTACATGACCCTGAGCTGGTCAAATACCAACGAGTGGGCGGACTCATCCGGAGACATCGACAATCCCAAAGTCGAGCACCACAACGGGCTCACCGATCACGGCAAGCAGATCGTCCTCGAAATGAACCGGCTTGGCATGTTGGTGGATATTTCTCACGTTGCTGACAAAACGTTCTGGGATGCAATCGCCACCACAAAAGCTCCAGTCATCGCCTCGCATTCATCGGCGCGCGCCCTCACCAACCATCCCCGTAACATGACCGACGATATGCTCCGCGCCGTCGCCAAAAATGGCGGCGTTGTGCAGGTGAACTTCTATAGCGGCTTCGTCGATGAAAATTACCTCAAGGCATCGGAGGCGCAGGCCAAAGATCGCGAAGCCGCCGTCAAGGCCTATGACGATGAAATGAAGGCGGCGGGCAAGCCCATCAACTATCTCGATCACGACCGCATCCAGCGCGAGTGGATGGCCAAAATTCCCCGCCCGCCTTTCAGTTCGCTCATCGACCACATCGATCACATCGCCAAAGTCGCGGGCATCGATCACGTCGGCCTCGGCTCCGATTTTGACGGTGTCTCCGGCCAAACGCCGCAAGGCATCGACTCCGCCGCCGACCTGCCCAAAATCACGCAGGGTTTGCTGGATCGCGGATACAGCGCCGACGACATTCGCAAGATTCTAGGCGGCAACCTGCTTCGGGTTTTCGGCGAAGCCGAGCGAGTCAGCCGCGAAATGCAAGCCAGCAAGTAAGAATGGAGCGACGGGCGCGTCCTCGCCCGTCGAGCGATGAAGACGGAGCCGCAGGCAGTCGGCCGAGACGCCCGGCGCTCCACCAGCAATCACGAATCGACTGTCGTACAATAGCAACTTGCCAAAAACACCATTAGGAGCACTCATGAGCACTCTATTGCAGACGTTTGTCCTGATCGTCTCCACCTCTCTGTTCGCCGCCGCGCAGGCGGGTTCTACTTCCCAGACAGCGCCGCCCGCTCACAAGGCAGCCCCGGCCGCGGCGGCCGAGCCCACCGCGATCATTCACACCTCGGCTGGCGACCTCCATTGCGAGCTCTTTCCGAAAGTCGCCCCAATCGGAGTTGCGAATTTCATCGGCCTCGCCAACGGCACCAAGGACTGGACCAGCCCCGTCTCTCATGACAAGAAGCACGGCGTTCCTCTTTATGACGGCACCATCTTCCATCGCGTGATCGCCCTG
The DNA here is from genome assembly GCA_049585515.1 of Terriglobales bacterium. Lineage (GTDB taxonomy): Bacteria > Acidobacteriota > Terriglobia > Terriglobales > Acidobacteriaceae > Acidiflorens. Next base: position 4,344 of record JBAVAA010000394.1, read on the forward strand.
TTCATGATTCAGGGAGGAGATCCCGCCGGAAATGGCAGCGGCGATCCCGGCTACAAGTTCAAGAATGAGACCACCCCCGCGGTGGCTTTCGATCGCCCGGGGCGTCTCGCCTATGCCAATGCCGGACCCGACACCAACGGCTCGCAGTTCTTCATC
>JBAVAA010000395.1:0-4226 GCA_049585515.1 Terriglobales bacterium
ATTGAAGGAAAAGTGATTCTAACAAACTCACGCAGAGACGCGAGTTTGACGGCAACACAAGTGGCACCTATCATGAAAATTCGACAGGTCTTTAGCTAAAAGCTAAGAGCCAAACCAACTCTGACCATGCGCACCGCCTACCTCGACTGTTTCTCCGGCATCAGCGGCGATATGTTTCTAGGCGCGCTGGTCGATTCCGGCGTGTCACCAAAGCTTCTCGAAGACACGGTAGCGGCGTTGAATATCGGTGCGACGCTGGAAATTTCGCGCGTGATGCGGAGAGGAATTTCGGCAACCAAAGTCGACGTATACTCCAATGGTGAGAAAGACCTGCCGCGCGAAGTCTTCTGGGAGCACGAGGCCCACGATCATGCTCACGGAGACTTGCATGAACATGGCCAACAACACAGTCGCACTCTCACGGAAATCCGCAAAATCATCGAAAAGGCAGCGATCGGCAACTCGGCTAAAAGTACTGCGATAAGGATCTTCGAAGCCCTCGGCCAAGCCGAAGCCGAGATTCACAGTACAACCATAGACGAAGTCCATTTTCACGAAGTCGGCGCCGTCGATGCCATGGTCGATATAGTCTGCGCCGCCGCAGGAGCGGAATCTCTCGCGATCGACGAATGGATCTGCTCGCCGCTCAACATAGGCGGAGGCACCGTCAAGTGCGCGCATGGAACTCTACCCGTCCCCGCGCCCGCGACCCTGAAGTTGCTTCGCGACGCACCAGTTTATTCATCCGGACCGCAGGTCGAACTGGTGACGCCAACCGGCGCAGCAATTGTGAAGACGCTGGCCACCCGTTTCGCGCCGTTTCCCGCAATGAAGATCGAGAAATCTGGATACGGCGCCGGAGCCCGGGATTTTCCCGATCACCCAAACCTGTTGCGATTAACCATCGGGGACTCCGCTACCGCATCAACGGGCACATCAGCTGGCACATCCAACGACAGGATCACTGTCTTAGAAGCGAACCTCGACGACCTGAATCCGCAGGTACTTGCCTACGCGATGGAGCGCTTGCTGTCTGAGGGAGCGCTCGACGTCTTCAGCGTTCCCGTGCAGATGAAGAAAAGCCGTTCCGGCGCCCTGCTCACCGTGTTGACAAAGACAGAAGACGCAACTCGGCTCATCAAATTGATCTTTGCCGAGACCACGACTCTCGGCATCCGCCGGCGCGAAGAGGAGCGGCAGACGCTCTCGCGACGATGGGAAACCGTGGATACAAACTGGGGTCCGGTGCGGATCAAGATCGCAAATTTGAATGGCAGCGTGTCCAACTACGCCCCCGAATACGAAGACTGCAAGGCGCTGGCGGAGGCGCACCACGTGCCGCTGAAGCATGTGATCCAGGAAGCCGTCCAAGCCTATGCCAGCGTCAATAGAACGAGCGCTAATGCAAAATGATGTTTCAAGTCTCAACTGCGCAATTCTGATTTTGTAATAAACGAATCGGAGGATGTCATGCCCGTGCTCAATCTGTTGCGCGACCTTTTACAACAAGTCCCAGGCCGCCTCGCAAAGCTCCCCAAAGACAAAGTAGAAAGCAAGCCCGCGCCCTCGACATGGTCTCCCAAGGAGGAACTAGGCCACCTGCTAGATTCCGCCGCCAACAATCACCAACGGATCGTTCGCGCCCAATTTGAAGACAAACTGGCCATGCCCGGCTACGAGCAGAATCGCTGGGTAGCCGTGAATGGCTACCAGCGCCGCGACTGGAAAGAACTGATTGAGGTGTGGCAAGCGCTCAACCGGCAGCTATTGGCGGCCGCCGAAGCCGTACTCGACGCCGCCTGGTCCCATACATTGACCGTCGCCGGCTCCGAACCGATGACGCTTCAGTTCGTTTTCGACGATTATGTAGCGCACATGTTGCATCATCTGCAACACGTCGGAATCGAAGTGGACGACATCAAATCAAAAGCATCAACCGCAGCGTAAACCTAGCCCCGGAGGGGTGACCTAACCTAGCCCAGCGCTTCAGCGCTGGGTAAAGTGGACAAAATGCATTCAAGTCCCGGAGGGACGACCGAGTTCTCAGGCCCGTAACGCCCTACGATTTCGACACCGAAAATACCATCAAGGACCGGAATGACCAAAAAGTTCTACATCACGACCCCTATCTATTACGTCAACGCGCATCCCCACATCGGACACGCCTACACCACGATCGCCTGCGACACGATCGCCCGCCGGCATCGCATGCTCGGCCACGACACCTGGTTCCTGACCGGCACCGACGAACACGGACAAAAGATCGAGCGCGCCGCCCAGGCCGCAAACAAGTCGCCGCAGCAATTCACCGACGAAATCTCCGCGGAATTCCGAGCGCTCTGGGATCGCATGGGCCTGACGTACGACGATTTCATCCGCACCACATCCGCCCGTCACAAAGAGGGCGTGCAGTCTCTGTGGCGCAAAATTCGCGATAACGGCTTCATCTATAAAGGAACCTACACCGGCCAATACTGCGTTTCCGATGAGTTGTACGTAGACGCGGTCGGCCCCGGCGCTCCCTGCCCGATTTGCGAGCGCCCGACGGAGACCGTCCATGAAGAAAATTACTACTTCAAACTCTCGGCCTTCCAGGATCAGCTAATCCGCCTATACAACGACCAACCAGATTTCATTCGCCCCGAGACGCGCCGCAACGAAGTGCTGGCATTCGTTCGCAGCGGCCTGCGCGATCTTTCCATCAGCCGCTCAACATTCTCCTGGGGCATCCCCGTACCGGACGACCCCAAGCACGTGGTCTATGTGTGGCTAGACGCGCTCGCGAATTACATCACCGCGCTCGGCTACGGGCAAAGCGACACCACCAAATTCGACAAGTATTGGCCCGCCGACGTGCACATGATCGGCAAAGAAATCGTGCGCTTCCATTGCGTGTACTGGCCGGCGTTCCTGCTTGCCGCCGGTCTGCCGCTGCCAAAGAGCATCACTGCTCACGGATGGCTTTTGTTTGAAGAAAGCAAGATGTCGAAGTCGCGCGGCAATATCGTCCGCGCCGAGACTATCGTGGATGTGCTCGGCGCCGACGCCCTCCGTTATTTCCTGCTGCGCGAAGTCGTCTTCGGAAGTGACGGCGCGTTCAGCTTTGATGCGCTGGTGCAGCGCTACAACTCCGATCTGGCAAATGGCCTGGGCAATCTCGCCAGCCGCACTCTCACCATGATCACGCGCTATTTCAAGGGAGAAATACCGTATCCCTCGAATACGGCTCACACCCCAGCGGATACTGCAATTGCCGACGCCGCAACAAAATCGATCGCCGATTTTAGCGGGTTCTTCGACCAGTACCAGTTCTCACGGGCGCTAGAAGCCGCCTGGGGATTGGTCGCAGCAGTAGACAAATACATAGTCGAAAACGAACCCTGGGCTCTGGACGAAAAAAAGGACGAAGAGAGCCGCGCGCGCCTGGCTACCGTTCTCTACACCAGCGCCGAAGCCCTGCGGATCGTTACCGCTCTGGCGCATCCGGTAATGCCCGACGCCACCGCGACAATTTGGTCTCAGATGGGCCTCGGAGACATCAGGAAATTCGACTTGACGCAATTGCAATGGGGACAATTGCATCTAGGCACAAAACTGGGCGAAGTCCATGCCGTATTTCCGAGGGCCGACAAGTCCGCAATAGAAAGGATGCAAAAAATGGAGGACCCAAAAGATGCAGGAGCGACGGGCGTCCCGCCCGTCCAGCCGAGCGAAGCTCGGCCCGCTCTTGGCACGAATACGAGTGCCGCAGCCAAGCCGTCCGCCACAATCCCCGATGGCAAAATCAGCATCGACGACTTCGCGAAAGTAGAATTGCGCGTGGCCCAGGTAAAGACCGCCGAGCGCGTAAAAGGCGCTGACAAACTGCTGCGCCTCGAAGTCGATCTCGGAACCGAGATCCGCCAACTGGTAGCCGGAATCGCAGAAGCCTACGAACCGGAAACCCTGATCGGACGCAAAGTCGTAATCGTAGCCAACCTGGCCCCTCGCAAACTGCGCGGTCTGGAATCGAACGGCATGATCGTCGCGGCCTCGCCCGAAGGCGGCAAACCCGCGCTGGCGAGCTTTCTGGAAGACGTTCCAGTAGGCACAAGATTGAAATAGCGCCGCACTGTTGGTGTGGGAGATCGGATTTTAGATCTTGGTTCGCTTTGAATTTGTTTTGGAAGGGCACGGCTTCCAGCCGTGCCGCAACTTCGGCAAAATCAATAGCGGCTTTAGCCGCT
>JBAVAA010000396.1:0-14570 GCA_049585515.1 Terriglobales bacterium
GCCGAAACCTTTGAAGCCTCGCGGCTCAACTGGGATGCGATTGCGCAGCCACAACATCGAGAGTGGCTGCGTCTCTATCGCCAATTGCTGCAACTAAGACGCCAACACATTGTGTCGCGTCTTTCTAACAAAGCGGAGGCCTGTGCTATCAAGGCTCATTGCAACACGCATGCCGACCATGGCCTCACGGCCGAATGGCATTTTCCCAACCGCTCGAAACTCACCCTGATCGCTAATCTCGGGGTATCTCCTCTCTCCGGACTAACTCCCCCCGTCTCGAATATGATCTATGCCAGCGAGGAAGTGAATACCGGCACACTGCAGCGTGGGACACTCCCTCCCTGGTCCGTGGCGTGGTTTCTGGAACCATGAGCTCAGGCCCGCACATTCCGCGCGCGACCTATCGACTGCAACTCAACCGCGACTTCACTTTCGCCAAAGCGGAAGCCATCGTTCCCTATCTTTCCTCACTCGGCATCAGCCACTGCTATGTCTCTCCCTGTTTGAAGGCGCGCCCTGGCAGCTTGCACGGATATGACATCGTTGACCACAACGAATTAAACCCCGAGATCGGCAGTCCCGAAGACTTCGATCGCTTTGTAACTGTTCTTCATAAACATGACATGGGTCTGATCCTCGACATCGTGCCCAACCACATGGCAGTGATGGGCAGTGACAACGCCTGGTGGTTGGACGTTCTTGAGAACGGCGAAGCGTCGATCTACGCCAGTTTTTTTGATATCGACTGGCATCCGCTCGAGGAACTCGAGGGAAAAGTGTTGGTGCCCGTACTGCATGATCATTATGGCGTGGTCCTGGAGAGTGGCGACCTAAAACTTGTGTTTAATTCCGCACGCGGTGAATTCGACATCTGGTATCGCGAGAATCGTTTCCCGATTGATCCCAAAGAATATCCGCGCGTTCTGCAACTATGCGCGACGAGAGTGACTGAACTTCTCGGTGAGCAGAATCCAGATCAGCTCGAATTCCAGAGTTTGATCACCGCCTTCGGCCACTTGCCCGGACGCCAGGAAGCGAGCAGCGACCGCATCGCCGAGCGCAACCGCGACAAAGAGATTCATAAACGCCGGCTCGCCGAACTCTGCGCCCGATCACCAGAAATCGCTTCCTGCATCCAGCGATCGCTCGGTTCGATCAACGGAAACGCCGCTGATCCCGATAGCTTCGATGAACTTCACGAACTGATCAAAGCACAAGCCTTCCGCCTAGCCAATTGGAGGGTCGCCTCCGATGACATCAATTACCGTCGCTTTTTTGATACTAACGATCTTGCGGGTCTTCGCATGGAAGATGAGACCGTCTTCCAGGCAACCCATCGTCTCGTTCTCCGTCTGGTGGCCGAGGACAAAGTAAACGGCTTGCGGCTTGACCATCCTGACGGTTTATACAATCCAGCGCAATACTTCGAACGTCTCAAAGCCAGTATTGCGGCCGCCAAACAAAACTCTGCGAATGAATCGCAGGATTCACCCCCGCACGCCTCCGAATACGTTGTCATTGAAAAGATTCTTACCGGCTCCGAACGGCTACCCGCCGATTGGCCCGTCTGCGGCACAACCGGCTACGACTTCGCGAATCTGGTGAATGGGCTTTTTGTAGATTCAACAGCAGCGAGGCGATTCGAGCGCGTTTACCGCAACTTCATCAACGACGAAGTCGACTTTCCCGATCTGGCCTACAGCTGCCGAAAGCTGATTGCGCGTGTCGCGCTGGCCAGTGAACTGAACGTCCTAGCTAACAGGCTGACCCATATCGCCCTCTCCAAACGGCGTACCTGCGACTTCACGCTCAACAGCCTGCGCGACGCGCTAACCGAGGTCGTCGCCAGCTTCCCCGTCTACCGCACTTACATCAGCCCCGCGAGCATTTCGGAAACTGACGTCCTTTATATCCGTCGCGCCGTCGCTTCCGCCAAATGGAGAAGTCCGGCCGCCGATTCCAGCATCTTCGAGTTCATAGGCGGCGTGCTTTTAACCCGCATCGCCGAAGGAGAAGACGCCGCGTACCGCAACGCCGTCATGAGCTTTGCCATGAAATTTCAGCAGTTCTCCAGCCCGGTAATGGCGAAGGGCGTGGAAGATACGGCCTTCTACCGCAGCAATCGGCTGGTTTCCTTGAATGACGTCGGAAGCGATTTGCAGCGTTTCGGAATCTCAACCGGCGAGTTTCACCTGGCAAGTCAGGATCGTCTCCGATCCTGGCCGCATAGCATGCTCGCCTCCAGTACGCACGACTCCAAGCGCTCCGAGGATGTGCGCGCAAGGATCAACGTGCTCTCCGAGATTCCGGCGCCCTGGAGGCTTCGGCTGCGAAACTGGAAACGCTTCAATCGCCGTCACAAGCAACTGGTGAATGACAAATCCGCCCCCTCGCCGAACGACGAGTACTTGCTTTATCAGACCCTCGTGGGGATCTGGCCGTCACACTGGACCGGAAAGAGCGACAACGATGACTGGAAGATTTTCCGCGAGCGCGTCGAAAATTACATGTTGAAAGCGATCCGTGAGGCCAAGCAAAACACCAGTTGGATCAATCGCAACGCCGAATACGAAACAGCAGTTTCGTCGTTCGTGAAAGCGTTGCTGACTCCCGGCGCAAAGAATCGTTTTCTCGACGACTTTGTTCCATTCCAGCGAAATATCTCTCGCATCGGCGTTTGGAACAGCCTGTCCCAAACGCTTCTCAAGCTCACATCACCCGGAGTTCCGGACATCTATCAGGGGAATGAAGTATGGAATTTCAGCCTGGTCGATCCCGATAACCGCCGCCCTGTCGATTTCGTGGACATCCAGCAAGCGTTCGCAAAGATTCAGATGTCCTGCAGCGAACCCGACCCCCTGTCGCCGAGCCACTTGCTGAAAACTCCCGAGGACGGTCGGCTTAAATTGTACGTTACCTGGAAAACTCTCTCCTTGCGTAAGCGATGTCCTGATCTCTTTCAAGCGGGAGAATACATTCCCCTGGAGGCCTCCGGCACGAAGGCCAATCACGTGGTGGCGTTCATGCGAAAGTATGAAGCCACGCGCATCCTCGTTATTGTTCCCCGCCTGGTCGCAAGCTTGCTCAATAACAACGACAACGAATTTGATCTCTCACCGATCGGCCCCGAGATCTGGGGCGACACTCACGTGTTGATTCCTGCCTCCGACTGTTCCGGAAACTATCGAAATGCATTTACCGGTGAAGCCCTCGAGGTCCGGGACGGAAGCGGTGGCGATTCAAAAATCGATCTCGCGCAGCTTCTCGGCAAGTTCCCCCTGGGCTTGTACTGCGCGGGCTAGAATCCTTCCACTGCGTGTTTACAGCGGATTACGAGTGGCGCTTAAAATATTGCACAGCGCGCTCGTGACTCTCGGCTGCTTCTCTGGTAGCAAATGTTCCGAGATTGCGCCTGCGGCCAGTTGCGGGATTCTTCTTTCGGGAATACAGCCGGTATTGGCCGGATTTTAGTTTTCGAATCATGGACCTTACCCCGTCGATGCGTGTTAGAAAATTGGCTCAATCTGAGTAACGTGTACTACGTAGCGGTCTTCGTCGAGCGTACCCAGCACTTTCACTTGTTTCCCGTCACACCGGCTGGCTCTCTGCTGGTCGTCTAGCCGATAGAAAGCATCCTTCGACACTTGCAAGACATACCAGCTGCCGTCTACGATGATCCGGCCCGTGAACCCTTGAACCAAAGCCTCTTGCTGCATCTGCGGGTTCGCCGCCCGCGTCTCGTGCTCCTGCAAATCCGGGAGTGGCTGCGGCACCGGCTGTGGCTTTTGCAATTGCGACCAGGCGATGAGTTCAGGCCCGAACATATCGGATGAAGAGGGTGGGCTCAGATTCTGCAGGTTCTGCGCCCACTGGATGGATGGCATCAAAAGCAAGCCTAAAGTGCCCAAAAGACTGGTCGCTCGTTTCATGAACAAATCCCCGAAGACGAAGCGGCAGCTCAACCGACGGGCCGTTTAACTTACCCGTGAGCCACTCTGCATAAAGGCACACACGGGCTTCGACGCGAACCCCACGAATATCCCGTTTGTACAGCGCCACAGCGCGACCGTCCATACAGTATTTACGGTAAAGCACTGTAGTACGGGACTTTCGCCAACGACATACAGGTTCAAAAGGATTGGTCAGAGCTCGGTTGCTCTTTATGCTGAGCGAAGATGCTGATGGAAGCAAAAGCAACTTCAACGGAGGATCACAATGCTTAACTGGGCAATAACGTTCTTTGTAATAGCACTGATCGCAGCGATCTTGGGCTTTACGGGGATAGCGGTCGCGGCTGCTGGAATTGCGAAGTTGTTGTTCGTGATTTTTTTGGTGCTGTTCTTGATCTCGCTCATTGCCCATTTCGGCAGAGCGGGCACCAAAGTCTAGAGACTCACGCGGGCGGGTTACATCACTTGTTGCGAAGATATCTGCAATGGCAAGGTCGGCCACGGAAATTGCTCCCAACCTTGCAATCTATTGCAGCAACTAAGTTTCGGATGTGAATAAATTCTTAAGGCGCGGGGCGGCTCGTGCTTTATTAGGAGGAGTGTTTCATGGCAGACGATATGGAAAAGAAGGGCCAACAGAGCGGTCAACCGGGACAGCAACAGTCTGGACAGCCAGGACAGGGCCAGCACGGGGGCCAGTCTGGACAGCAGAGTGGACAATCCGGACAGCAGCAGCAGCCCGGTCAACAGAAGAAGGGCGGACAGGGTCAGCACGAGGAAGACGATCAGAACCGCGACCGTCAGCGTCGCGCTTCCTAGTTTCGCTTCAGGCGAACTTACTCGGAAGTCCCGGTCCCAACGGCCGGGACTTCATTTTTTATTGACCGGCGGTTTCTTGATGCTCTTTGCCTGTTCCAGATTCTCGGGGAAATGGTCGCGCTCGCGGTTTTGCCTCGCTTGCTTGTTCCTCATGCTGATTTCAGTCGGATGGGCGCAGGATCGCGGGCAAGCTTCTCCGCCGAATCCTCCAGATGCCACCACGCCCAACCCGGCTGCGGAGAAAAGTGCGCCCCCGAGCGATATGGCGTCTCCGACTAATACAGCCCAGGAGTCGAGCGCTCAGGAACCGGCAACCGATCAAGGCGGCATGTTCGTCTTTAAGAAGGAAGTGGAAGAGGTCATTCTCCACGCCACCGTGTTCGATGAACAGCGGCGCCCGGTTCCAGGGTTGGAGCAAAGCGCATTCACAGTGTTTGAAAACGGGACTCCACAGCCCATCACTTCGTTCCGTCATCAGGATGTCCCCATAGCCATGGGAATCATCGTGGACAACTCCGGGTCCATGCGCGAAAAACGCGAGGAAGTGACTCGCGCCGTTCTAAACCTCATTCGCGCCAGCAATCCTCAAGATCAAATATTCGTGGTGAACTTCAGCCAGCATCCCTATCTTGACCAGGACTTCACCTCCGACGTGAACCTGTTGCAGGCGGCACTGCATCAGGTGTCCGCGACGGGAAGCACTGCCTTGTACGACGCCGTTGTCGCTTCCGCCGTCCATCTCAGGAACAATCCTCACCTCGATAAGAAGGTCCTGTTGGTGATTACCGACGGACAAGACAACATGAGCCAGGAAACGCTGGCAGAAGCCTTGCGCCAACTGCAGCAACCGAACGGTCCAACGCTCTATGCTATCGGCCTAACGGGCGGCGGACTCGAAGGCAAGGGTCGGCAGGCGCTGCAGAGTTTGGCCCACGATACCGGCGGGGTGGCATATTTTCCCGAGAGTATCAATCAAGTGTCGGAAATTACGCAAACAGTGGCCCACGACATTCGGTCACAATATATGATCGCCTACAGGCCGCATAATCAAAATGGCAGGCCGAGCAGCGACTCCATCCGCGTAGAAGCACATGCGCCAGGACTGGGCAAGCTCATGGTCCGTGCCAGAAGTGGCTATGCTGTCGCCGGACAAACGCCAGCGGAACATTCCACCACGCAATCCTCAAATTGAAATCAAAACCTGACGCTCAGACCACCGTGCTTTCCGTAGTGTGATTGGTTGGAAGCGGCATCTGGATCTGGATGATGTTGTTCTTAATAGCGTACACGACCAGATCGCGGATCGAGTGCAGACTGAGCTTCCGCATGATGTTGCTCCGGTGAGTTTCCACGGTCTTTGTGCTCAAGTTCAGCAGCGAGGCCACTTCCTTGGAGCTTTTCCCTTCCGCCAATAACTGAGTGACTTCACGCTCCCGCGCTGTCAACACAGGCAAATCTGGGGGCTCATTCCGCGATACCGCATGTCCCTTGTCCAGGAAGCCGCGCAGCACCAGGTCGTTCACGCGCGGGGTAAAAAACATCCGCTTGCTCTGCAACGCCTCGACCGCCGAAACCAGATCGCGTGAGGCGTCCGATTTCAGCACGAATCCACGCGCTCCCGCATCGAGCGCCTCGCGGATCACCTGGTCCGCATCGGTGATGGTGAGGACGACGATTTTGAAGTGAGGATCATACTGCAGCAGTTGACGTGTAGTGTCCAGACCATTGAGATTCGGCATGCCAATATCGAGAATCACAACATCCGGCTTCAACTGCTTGGCCATGTCGATCGCCTGCCGGCCATCGGACGCTTCTCCGCACACTTCCCATCCCTCGTGCTTCTGGAGAAGCGCACACAACCCTCGCCGTACAATCTCGTGATCGTCAGCGACCAGGATACGCAGCTTCATGGCAGATCCTCCTATGACAGTTTTCCGAGAGATTCAATCGACAGCGTCACCAATATTCAAGACTCAGCTTGTGGATTTCGCGCCAGCGCCGTGAATTCCCGATGCTGGCTCACCGCTTCGACAGCCTCCACCAAATCCCGCGCAAGATTCGACTTCACGACGTATCCTCTGGCTCCGGCCGCCAACGCCTCCCGCATCATCTGCGGAGAGTCGTGCTGGGTAACGAACAACACCTCGCGCCCTGGCGCTTTCTGCTGGATCAACCGGCACGCTTCAATCCCGCTCATTCTCGGCATGGTGATATCAAGCACCACCACATCAGGCCGTAGAGCCATCACCTTCTCGACAGCTTCGATTCCGTCCGACGCCTCGCCAACTACCTCCAACTGAGATCGCCCATCCAGTAGAGTCCTTAGACCTTGCCGTACAACGGGATGATCATCCACCAGCAAAATGCGCACTGCCATTAGCCCGTCCCCGGACTCTCTCAGCTGGTTCAAAAGTATTGGCTCCGTTCCCAACATTCGGTATTTCTATTTTTTGAACTTTGCCGTCGTCGGTTGCAGTCCGTCGCTATACCCGCCAGCCACTAAGTAGAGCACCGTAAAAAGTAGCATGGCATACGGCAGTCACGAATACAGGAATCCCTGTAGACCGGTTGGTTTCTGGAGTCTAGTAGGAAGTGGAAGTCATTTGTGGGAAATAGGTTCGCCGCTGCAACAACGCATCGACCGCCCCTATGATTGAGCCAACGTCCGATTTCGAACACACCCCGCGAATTCCTGCCTTGCGCGCCTCATCCGCCAATTGCTGGGAAAGATGGATAGTGACCATCAGAATCGGAATGTCGGGGAAACGTTGTGCGACGCGCCGTGCCACGTCGATTCCGTTTAGATCCGGCATCTGGAAATCCAGCAGAATCATGTCCGGCGGATTGTCCTTCAGGCTTTCCAGCACTTCTCCGCCGGTGCGCGCCTCGCCACAAACTCGCCAGGTGGTTTGCAATTCCAGCAGACCGCGAAGATAGTGCCGCACCGCCGCGTTGTCGTCCGCCACAAGAATACGAACCAAGCTGCCCCCTCCTACCCGTTTTCTCTCAAAAGTCACCACCTGGTACGATTCCTGGTTCCACAAACATAAGAGCTTCCCGCCGCCGTTAGCAATACAGTAAACCCCCGAGCATCAAGCCTGGCAGGCGCTCCGCGGTTGGCTGTCACCAAATTCCTTTGTCGCTGCCGGTTATTTTTAGCTCCAGCGCCGCCGCCGTAGCCAGGCCCGGCAGCAGGCTCAGCCTTAGCGCGTTCCCGATCTCCCCGTTGCGCAGTAAGCTGGTCCATTCCGAAGCATAGAGGCGGATGGCTTGCGGAAAAATCGGAACCCGCAAGAAATTTCGGGCGAAGCGAACCGCTTCATCGCCAAATCGCGCCGCTTTCGTCACCCGCGGCGGTAGTGCGAGCCCTTCTCCACGATAGGACTTCACATATCCGGAAATAATGACCAGGTAAGTGGCTAATCCGTCCCAAAGACCGGCGGGTGCAGCCAGGGATTTCAAATGCCGGTAGTCAACTCTGCCTGAATCCACCAACCTCGCGTTATCCACCACGTCGCACAAACGGATATAAAAGTGCCGGTACATACGTTGCAGGGTGCTGATCAACATGCGGTCTTCGAGCGCCGGCACCCTGAAGCTGCGCAACCCGAACTCCTCCATGCCCGAGCGCGCGATCAAAGACTGGGTGATCGCGATCTGCTCCCCCGTCTGGCCCAACCGCGTCACGTGCACCTCCACCAGTTCGGGCAAAGCGGGAACGACAAAATTCCACTTGTTCGCCAACCGGTCGCCCCAACTGCGCTCCGCGACCTGCGCTTTGAAGCGATCGCGCATGATGGCTACGACATCCCTGGCTTCCGCGCTCGTGTAAAGATCAAGGTCGCTCCCCAGATCGGGCCAATGGTCGAGAGATTTGATCACGATCACATCGCCCGCCTCTTCGAGGGCCCGGCAGATCGGCTCCAGGAACGACAAAGCTTGCCGGATGCGTGCTTGCTCTTTCGCCATAGCGTTATCAAACCACTCAGCCCTATCGTTTCCCGACTCCTCCAGTACGCCAACGAAGGCAGGAAACGCGCGCATAATCACATGATTGGAAGTCGCAAGCGTCCACAGTTCGCTGAAATCGCCACGATCAAAGCCGGAGAGAACCGTAGCGAGCGGCTCGACGGTGCCGCGCTGCGTAAACGGCCCGGCGCCGATGTTCTCTCTCCCCAGCAACGCCTGGGAAAGTAGGGTCAGATATCTGGGTGAGTCCTTCGCGCCATTCATAATCATCGGGATTAAGTCCTGTGTAACAGCGCTCTTGTTCAATCGCTAATGTTCAATGCTGCGCGAATGTTGCCGTAACCGCCTTCTGATCGCCGCCGCAACCAGTCGAGGTCCCGCGCTCAATGGCAGTGCCTTCCTCATAGTCATTCCACGTTTCAATCAACATAAAGGGAAGAGGATTGGAATGGTCGTAATAGCGATCGTATAAGTGCAAAGTTTCGTCAAATGTTTTCCCGCACCGGTTGTCCATGTGGCGGTTAAGCCCCCATTTCGCGGCGGAGTCGTCGAACCCCGGCCACGCGGCTCCGAACGCAATCTTGTCGGGGTACTTCGCCGACATCGTCTTATAGAAGTTATCCAGATACTGCTTGCCCCAGTTACTTCCATCCGGGGCCCATCCCCCGGCTCCGGGCTGGACCCATGCATAAGATCCGGCAAAGTCATTTGCGAACGCAGCCGGCGGCCCATCTTTATAAATAAACAGTGGGGCTGCCGCCCAATTGCTGCAGTGGTCCCGGACGAAATTCCAGTCCACGTGTCCCTGCTTCGGGAAAATGAAAATCAGAGGCCGGCCCTGATAAGTAAGATAAGCGTCTCTGTACTTCGCGGAGGGCCCAATATACGCCTGATAGGCCTTGTCCAGCGCCCCAATCGCGCTGTCCGTTGCCTCCGAATCCTCGTCTTCTGGTTCGTTGTACAACAGTGCGACTTGGAAGTGAGCCTTGCTCGCGACTTTTTGCAGAAGCGCAAAATTGTGATCGGAATAAGGCGCGCTATCGCCGTACCAATCGACTACGAAACCCGATATTCCCATGCGGCGCGCCTGTTGAATCTGTTTGCGCAGGACCCGAGCATCGTGGCTGGAGTAACCCACATCCACGTGAGTATGGTCGCCGAACCAGGGCATGTATACGGCCAGCAGCGTGGGCATAGGCGCCAGATCGTGCACAGTTTGCGAAAGCGCATGACTAGGTAATGCACGACTGATGACGGGAGAATCACACCCTCTCGCCATCACAAACAAGAACATCATGAAAGATAACCACACCTTGGGCAAACCACGGCTCCATGTCCTGCGCCTGTAAGACAAAACTTAGGATGCGCTAACTGACCTTCCGGTTGGCACAGGGAACCACTGTAGGCTGGCCGCTAGAAGTGAGATACAGCCTGCATCTGACGGATCACCCATCGATCCGCGCTTGGAGTCATGAGCACAACGTAATGAAGCACAACATGCTCATCTTGAATTTGTTTACCCCCATCCAAAATTTGCTGTTGGTACTCCGCGGTATCGTGTAACTCGATAACATCCCCTTCCGGGGCATAAAAGACCGCTTCCAGTTTGTGATTTTGATCGAGGTACCGCTGGCGAAGGCCCGACTTCTGCTGACTGGCAAGGGTTTCTCTTAGCACCTGCTTTGCGTCTCCAGTGAACGGTCCTTCCAGAGAGTCAAGTGCGTTGAATTCGAGCGCACGGGCCATACTCGTCCAAGCCGAGCGATAGTCCCTGACAATAGCCCGCTCCGTGAGGCTCTCCACTGTCCGCGGACCAGCCTTTGCCGCATCCAGTTGGACCTGGGTTGCGTCATCCGCGGCATGCAGAAGAAATGGAAACACTAGAAACAAAGCAGATGCCGCGAGCGAAATTGTCGGGCGCTTCATATTCACGCGATTCATGGCTGCGCTCCGACGCGAATCTCATTCCCCATCACCACTCCAGAGGCAACCGAGATCACCGCGCCGCCCGGTCCTGAAATCTGTGCGCGAGCTATGCCTTGCTTGATCGGAGCATCGACGGTGCTCTTGCCGTTCGCTTCGGTGGCCGTAAACGTAACAATCGTCCCGTCAGGCACCGGATTTCCCGCGCAATCGTGGACAGGTTCGGTCTGGACAAGAATCCCGGTCTTCACACGCTGGCCTTCGATCCGCAAATTACAAGGATCCGAAGCAACTTGTTGCACCACCCGGCGCACAGACAAGTCGTCCACTGCGGCGATCGCCTGCAGCGCTTCGGCAGACCTACCCGAGGCAGCACGAAACCACGCGACTCCATCTTGCGTGCGAACCGCGCGCGTCAGCAGCGATCCACCAGCAGCGTTCAGTTGAAAGTTAACCGACACCGGCGTTAGCACAAAATTGTGAAATTGATCGAAAGGCAGCGCGACGCCGCTTACGGCATCGCTTTGCGAAACAGGGACGCGCGAGGGATGCACCAGAAAACTCAAACTATCCGGCTTTGCGGCCGTGACATAGAAGGTTGCACTGGCGCAACTGTCGGAACACACGATGGCTTGATAAGCTCCCGCATTCTGCATTTCCTGCGGGCGAAGCTGAATTTCCTCCCCGAGTCTTATCTCGTTCTTGCGAGAAATGCCCGGCCCCGCCAGATAGAAAATCGCCCTGCCGCTCCCCGATGTCGAAATGGACGCTCCACTTCCCGCAACTACGGAAGCCGGAACGTGCACTTCAACATTCTGCGCCCACCCTGCCCCCTCCAGGAATATCGCCAAGCAAATCAGCAGCAGAGCACGCATGTTAACTCCTGCCCATGCTGTACTGGTTGACCACCACATGAAAGTTCTGCACCTTGGCTGCGAGACTCTTCGGAATTTCAACACTGAATGGCACCGATGTCTGCGGAAGCAAGGCACGCTCGACATATCCGTCCGAGACCCACACCACCTTGCCGTTGTTGTCGTAAAAGCTCGCGATCACATGGGGAATATTGACCGTCTGTCCGCTCTGATTCAGTAGCTCTCCCCGAAGCACGCTTTTCCCTTGAACGTCGGTATCCACTTTCTGATTCATCACTCCAATCACGGGATCGGCGGAAGCCGGCACCAACGTGGCTTTCACATCCATTCGAACATTCTTGACATTCTTCAGATGGAAGGTCGGGAAGTCGATCCGATAGGGTGTTACCTGCTTGGGAAGAAGCACGTGGTCGATCTTGTCGAAGCTGCTTTCGTCATCAATCGCATTGCCCGACCCATCAATCAAGGTAGCGTTCACATTCACAAACGCCGGAATGGTGTCTTCGTTCACCACTTCTCCCATCACCACGGCGCCCTCGGCGGTATCAACGGCATTCATCGAGATGATTCGCACGTGCGGCGCATCGACGTTCTTCGACCCCCACTCATCGTCAGCACCACCGCTAACCAAATCCCAGCGCAGGTAAGTCACCGGAATTACCTGCGCTGGAACGGTTGGCTCCTGGCTCTTCGGCCACACCGTTTTCCAGATCTCGCCTTCCCGGGCCAGATGAAAATCCCGGACATCTTCGATCGGACCGACAGGAGTGGTCCAATGAAGATGCACGCGCATCTGCGCGTCATCATTCGTAATGTGCAGCGGCCGCACTTCAAAGCTCTCCAGACTCGAAAAGGAACGCAGGCTCCCATTCGAACCGACCCAGTCCCGGATGAAGGATTCTTTGTCAGCCGCATTCAGATTCGATACAACGGCAAGCGCCTCGTCCCAATTGCGCCGCCGTGCATCGACCAGAAGATTCGTGAGCGCCTGCGCGGGGGTGCTCGGCTTGGGAGTGAGGCCGTAAAATGCGGACCCGGCCGCGATCCCCACCGTTCCGTGGGCGCGTCCAACTCCGGTCAAGCCCAACACCATAAGCGCCGCGGTTACGATCACGAGAATTACTGGAAGAGCAAATTTCATACTGATGCCTCAGGCCACGTAGTGTTCGGCACGAACCGGAACCGCGACCGGCACGACAATGCGACGTTCGTCGCGCAAGAAAATTTCCAGAAAAATTGCCAGGAAACTCACCCCGATCGGCAGGATGCCCCACAACAAACCTTCCCACGGCGCTGGAATCGCATCCGATGGGATCTTGTGAGCGGGTGGAACATCATCCTTCGACCACGCGGTGATGTCGCCATTATTGAACGTCTCGATCTTCCGCCATCCGGCAAACGTCAACAGCGGTTCGTAATGTTGGTCATGCACAAAAACGTACTTCAACCCATATCGGTTCGCATGCTCAAGCATTGCGCGAAGAGAAGCCATGCCTGCCGACCCGTAAAATTTCGCGTTTGTAAGTTGAGCCGACCCGTAATGCGTCATCTCCGGCAGAAGCCGAGCTGAGTTGTAGTCACCATCCACGCTCCCCGCATCCGTGTAAGTTGAAATCTTGGCCAGCTCACTTCCAAAGCCGAGCGCGACGTAACGAAATCCATCGTGCCCGTCTCGATTCAGGAAAGCGATTACAGGCTGGACGTTGATGGCGGTTCCGGGCCGAAACGGATTCGCAGTCAGCCAGAACAAGGCCGCTCCGAACGTCGCCACCGCCGCCAGCGACAGTCCCACCGCTGCTTTCGCCCGAAAACGGTCGATCAATTCGGCGGCAAGCATTCCAACGATCGGCATCGCCAGCAGCGTGGCCCAGAATGTGAAACGCTCAAAGGTCAAAATCTCATACGCGCGCCCCAGAAGCCATCGAGGCAACGGAGTAGTGCCACCGAGCCCGAAGATGAGCGTCAGCCAGAAACCCAGCAGCAATGGGACCAGGCGTCTAGACGATGCTCCTCGAATCAGAATGAAGGGCAGCGCCAGAATCAAAGCCCCGTACGGAATCACGAAGTAATTAATTGCCGTAATGGAATTCAGGAGATAATTGGCGCGGCTGTCGTGCGGAATTGGAATCTGGTGGATCGGATGTCGAATTATCGCCAGCCAATACGGTAATAACACCACCCCAACACCGACGCCCACCGTAACGGCAAAAACCGTGGCTCGCGAGATCACGCCGCCCAGCGAGCCCGAAACCCGCTCATCGCGAGCATCCAGGCATGCCGTCCAGAATACCGGCCCGGCAAAAAGCACCACACCGAAAATCAGAGTTACGTGATGGGCAGCTGCAGCGGTAAGACTGAGCGCAACTCCCTTGATAAAGGAACGGCCCGCGCCCTCGGTCAACCACTCGTAAAAATAGGGCAAGGCATTCAAGTAAAGAGCTGCGGAAGCGACCGTGGCCAGTTGTCCCGCCTGATACACCAGAAACGCGAGCGCGCCCAGAAATATGCTGCCGACCGCCGCGTAACTGGCCTCGCGCTCCTCTACCCAGATTCGTGCAAACCGAAAGACTCCAATGGGCAGTAGTAGTATCGCGATCAATTGCACCAGCATGTACGCCATCTTCAAACTCACCACATTCGAGAACAGCGCAATCCACTGGTGAGTCAGCGGCGGATACGTCGTCTGCGAGAAGCCAGCAAACCACTTTTCGTTCCACGGATCGAACCAGTGGTGCGCATAATGCGAAGCAAAGAATATGTGGAAGTTGGTGTCGAACGAGCCCGCCGGTAGTTGCATCAAAAGCAGCGGCCCATGGACAACCAGCGCCAGCAGCACAATGGCGAGAAGCGGGATCGGACGCGAATAAGGATTCACGGTTGGATTCACGATGGTGCGCTCCGGCAATCAAGCCGTTGCGAATAGTTTTGATTCTGAAATCCGAACAGGGGTTTACTTCCTTTTTCGTTCAGCAATCGGCCCCAGAACCCTATACAGCATTCCCGACCCCAAACGCGCCTTTCGTTCGGCAAACAT
>JBAVAA010000397.1:0-6204 GCA_049585515.1 Terriglobales bacterium
AACGGTCCCGCCACCGCCGAGTTTCAGAAGTTTCTCGATCACCGAGGCATCGTTATCAACTTCCCACTGGGAGCACTCGCCCATCTCGGTCTTGCTCGTGTTTACGGCATGACTGGTGACACACTCAAGGCCAAGGCGGCCTACCAAGACTTCCTCACCCTCTGGAAGGACGCCGACCCCGACATCCCCATCTTGAAAGAAGCCAAAGCGGAGTACGCGAAACTGCAGTAGCACCGTGGCGGATCTTCCAACCATGCCTGTGACCAGATCGGTCAGCCAAACATGTCCCATTCAGCGTCCCCTTCAAGCCTGGCCTTCGCCAGGTATGACTCGGGTTTATCGTTTGGAGATGTTAAAGGGACTCTGCCTGCGCAAGACTTTGTACCCTTTCCCGTCACGTCCCAGGCAAATAGCTGAAAGCAAGTCATCTGTGATCATCTCATTTTGGCAGGTAAACTGCTTCCTCCCCCGTTACCCCCTCCGCTGTGACATGGTATTGCCCCCCACACTTTCAATTTCCAGGAGTCAAAAGGTGCAATCCCTGCTTGCGGCATGCCCTTTAAGTTGTTCTCGCGATGGAGGAAGTTCCAGCAGCGGCTCTTCCGGTGGTGGTTAGTACCAGTCCCACCTCGACGAGCGGGCGGTTACAAAATCTGGGTGAGAAACGGCAATGCTGAGCAAACTCCTTTATATCGTGGCTGTGACTGTGTGTCTGACCCCGGCCTGGGGCAAAGCAACCTCGGAATTCTCTTTTATCGGACAGCCCAGCACGGTCTCCATTGTAGGCCCTGGAACTGTTTTGTCCGTTCACCTTCTAGACTTACCCTTCATCAAGCCGCACTACGTGGTCAAGTACGAGACGGACGGCGGAGAACTGATCGAAGTGTGGACTCCGGGGAAGGACGTTTTGGTGCTAGAAGGTATGCACGGGATACTGACCTACTCCACCCATCCTGAAAAGATCCTTAGCTTTCGAGTGGTCCAGCAAAAGTCGACAAAGTAGCGTACCGGTTGCGCCTGCCGGTGCCTTAACCGTCATCGCGGTGTCCCTCCCGCGCGCCACATGCGATTGGCCCAGAGTCCACTCTGCTGTTTATGAGCCGATCTTTTTCCCAATCGTCATGGAAAAGCGCTCAGACATTTGTGGAGTCGGATTGTAGCGTTCTTCTCGGCAGTCTGGAGGGAAGCACCACTCACTCAACCGAAATCTGTCGTGAGCGTTGCAATTCCACACCGTCGAGGAAGGAGGAAGGTGGTCCCGATAACCGCTACCCATGTAGCTTAATGACCAGAACCACCAACCCCAGAACAACTACTTTTTGTCTTCTCTGGCCTCAGCCTTGGCTCCGCGAACTTCCGCAAGAAATGGCCGGGCTGCGGATGGAACTGGCACTTCGCCCAACAGCAAAGCCCGAGTTGTGACCTCAGGTCCGTACATCGCGTGTCGGGAATCACTGTCTTGGCGGAGGGATGCACCTTCCAACGTGAGCCCGGCGAATACACCCTTGGCACGGGAGTAGGTCAGGATCTCCGTATCCATCTTCCAATCCGTACCTGCCTCGGCATGCCGTCCAACTGGACCCGCTGCTGCGGAAGCGTCCCCTCCAATTTGGAAATTACTTTCGAGCAGCTTCTGCATCCCGTTTTCATTCTGAATGATCAATACCACGTCCACAGCTTCCACACCGATCTGCAGCCCCCAGTTTCCGCCCGTAATCGTGATGAACGCCGGCGCACTCCAGCCATCCGCCGTGCGGCAGGTGGCTACGCCTTTGCCTTCTTTAGCTCCGAAGATCAAGCCGCCTTTGACCATATGCGGCACAACGGCTACGCACTTTGCGTGCTCCAATACTTCTTCCGGGATTCCCTTGTCAGGCATTCCCATAATTTCGTGCAACACACTGGTGGCATTGTTCAATCGGTCCGTGGCATCCTCCCGCGCCGACCCCGCCCAGCACAATGCGCCGAGACTCACCATCGCAAGCAAAGATATTAGTTTTCTCATGCTTTTGCCTCCATGGAAGCAGTAACAGCAAACCTATGGCGAGGGTATCGGGTAATAAGGGTATGGAACCCGGGTATGGGTGAGAAGCCAACTACGCCCCAGAACAACCCCAGCGGTCCCGCGAGTGTTTTGAAAGGGAAGTGGGCGGCAACATGACACTCCCATAAAACGGATGGCACCGCCAGGCGTTGAGTGTAGAGATCACAGTGTCTCCGGCGCGACTGCGCCGTTTCGGGATTGTCGCAGCCAACGACCCTCGGGCACGCTTTCGTCGGCATGCGGTCACGCGATTTGGTTTCGCGGCCTGTACGGTAGTTCCGGCGATTGTTGAGGAACAGCCACGCCCAGCCACTTTCCCAAGCCGAGCAAGTGGTCCGACCACGCGCCACTCATGCGCGTTTGTTTAGTCCCGGAAAGCGCCTCGACCAGCTGGTAGTAAACGTTCTGCGGCTGCCAAAGATCTACTTCCAGGGGCGGGACGCGGCTCAGCGAAACCAGATCCTCCACCATCTCCACCGCCTCCGGACTAGCGGGTTTCCGAGCCCACTGCTCCACCGCCGCGTTCAGCCGTCGGCGCACAGCCGACTCCAGACAGGATATGTCCAGATTGACGCCATCGTGCCGGGCGGCATCGAGTAGTGTCCTGATACGGTCTAGGTTCAATTCCTGGTCCGTGAACGCCCGTTCGACCGCGTTGCTCAACACGAACTCGGCGGTGGTGCGCAGGATGGGCGGCGAAGGCATGTGAAGTTCGGCCAAGAAGCGCATGAGTGGGGCGTGGTGCTCGTAAACTTGGCGGTACAAGGCCTCGGCTTCTTCCATGGTGGAGTTGACGATGTGAGTGAGAATGCGCCGTTGCTCGTCGCGGAACAGGGACTTCAGCGAGTAGGTCGCGCCCCGAAAATGGCGATCAATCACACGAAGGCACTCCGGGATGTCAGCACTGGAAAAGGCCTGGCTCGCTTCTTCAGCCATCACGCGGAACGCATTCTTGCTTTGGAAGGGGCGAACCCCAGCACTCAGGTTGTGATCGCCGAAATGAAGCACGGCGAAGCCAACGGTCAAGCGGTTGCGGGTGATGTTTGAGACAATGCGGGCGCGACCGAGAGCAAGTTTTGTTTTACCGGACTCCAATTCGCGGGCTTCCTGCAGGTCCACGCAGTAGCTGTAAGTCGAGCTCCAGCTCTGATAGCCGTTGAACAGTGAGGTGATAGCATAATGTGCGCCCACGCCTATCAGATCCAACATGGCAGGTCGGACGAAGCGCTCGTAAACCTGACGTCCGTTCCCGAAATCAGGGATGTTGCTGCACGCTGCCTCTAGGCGACGCAAGAATTCCTCCTCGCGGTATTCACCGAAGAGCTGTTCGCTCAGTTGCACAGCGCGACCGGCGTATTGGAGGACGTGCACTGTCTCCGGCCCTGTTAGTTCGTCGAAGAACCAGCCGCAACTGGTGTACATCAACATGAGATAGCGCTGCACTTCGAGCAACCTTAAAGCGCGGATTTGTTGTTCGTGGGAAAGGTCCCGCAAGGCGTGGCTGGCAAGGAAGGCGTCTACATTGCTGTGCGAACGATCCAGCACGACGTTAATGTAATCGTCGCGTGCCGCCCACGCATCCCCCAGAAGTTCCTGGGCGCTGAGCTCATAGAGCTGGGCGAGATCGTCGCGCAGCCAGTCCATCGCCTCCCGTAGCGGCTGCCGCCACTGCTGGCGCCAGGAGCCACATCCGCCAGAGTTACAGCCGCAATCGTTCTTCCAGCGCTCCACCCCATGCGCGCAACTCCAGGAACTCTTCTCGAGGATTTCCACTTCATGAGTTGGCGGGTGCTCAGCAAGGTATTCACCGTAGTTGGTGATCTTTGCCAGTTGGTTTCGCTCAATATGGTCGAGAGCATAGGCGAGGGCCATATCGCCGTGGGCATGATGATGACCATACGTCTCGCCGTCGGTGGCGATGTGAACCAATTGCTCCCAAGGGCGATCTTCATTGAAACCACTGAGGAGGCGGTTGGCGAAGTTCGGTCCATTGAAGAGCAATTTTTCGAACGCGACCGCGTGTGAGATGGGGCCGTCGTAAAAGAACAAACTGATGGTGCGGCCGGACGGAAGGTGGCAGGCATAAGCGCGCGTCGGATCGATGCCGGCACCCTCGAGATTGAGCCAGTCCTCCCAGGGTTGATGGCGCATTCGACGAGCCTGGCGCTGCGCCAGAATGGTGAACTTGAGGCCGACCGAACTCAGGAGTTCGAGAGTCTCCAGATCCACCGCCGTTTCCGGCAGCCACATGCCCTCCGGATCGCGGCCGAAGCGGTGCTGAAAATCGCGTATACCCCAGATAATCTGCGTAGCCTTATCGCGCGAGTTTGCGAGCGGCAGGATCATATGGTTGTACGCCTGTGCTAAGGCGGCTCCATGGCCTGAGAACGATTCCTGGCTCTGGCGGTCGGCCTCCAGCACCCGCTCATAGGCGTGCGGCGCGTTGTGCTCCATCCACGACAGCAGCGTCGGCCCGAAATTGAAGCTGATGCGGGCGTAGTTATTAACGATCTTTGCGATGCGGCCAGCCTCGTCGAGGATCCGCGCGGCACCATTTGGCAGATAACACTCGGCGGCAACGCGCTCGTTCCAGTCGTGGTAGGGAGACGCGCTATCCTGCAGCTCGACCGTTTCCAGCCAAGGATTTTCGCGCGGCGGCTGGTAAAAGTGACAATGGACACAAAGATAGCGTGCCATCAGGCGCCCCCAGGAGCGGCTTTAGAAAGTAACTCAGCCCGCTCTCCTCACAACACTCGATTCATAAACACGATTCTGGGCCACTGGCGCTTATAACCGCGCCCGCGCCAAATATATGCGTTAAACATAGCGCGCTACGCCCACGAGGGGGATAGACCAATGTGGTACGTCTGAGATTGGAACAGTCTCGGATCTGCAGGATTGCAAAGCCGAATGTTGGAATTACTTTCATCGCGGCAAGCGCCATTATTGCTAGGTTCCCGACGATTGGCGCAGAATTTCTTCCTTCGTAGCACTGTTCAACGGTTTTCACCCATGCACTAACGGGTAATTGACGACAGGCCGTGGCGGCCATACACTGCGTGTGGATCACAGAACACGGTGGATCTGCCCCGAAAATGGGGGGCGCGAAGGATGGCGGCCGCGCCCTGAAGTCCGCTGCTCCACAAACGCTTGACTTCTACCGTGGCCCGGAATTATCGTTACCGTAATCGGTTAGTCGTGCCGACCGATTCTGTCCACGTATCCAATACGTTGGATAGTGTTTGGATTAACAAAATCTGCGGACGAATCTACATTCTGAAAATTGTCTCGATCGTAATCTGAAAATCTAATGGACTGCGCCAGAAGGGTACAGGTTCCCCGCTTTGGGGGCGCCTGCCCTTGGGTGAAATTCGGTGAAAGTTTATGCCGAAACCCCTCGAATGGCCTGTCAGTCGAGGACTTTGCAGATGCCTACCCCGGCGAATTCGAAATCGAAGGTCAAACATGCAAGCACCAGGCGCAAGGAAAAGAGTCTCTCGAGTGCGCCCGGAATTGCGACCAAGTGCTGCATCCTCACCGCCGGTGAAATCCTACCCGACGGGGCGGTGATCGAGCTGGTCTCGGGTTCTTCTGCGCCTAATAAACCTAATCTCTTGATGTGGGACGGAAAAAAGGCGACGGTCGGATCCCGCGTTGAGCACGGGGGTTGCGTATACGAAGCAGCGGAGTTGCCTCCGAGTCTATACCGAGCAACGCGATTTCCTTCCGGTTGTGACGATTACGGTTCAGCCCGGAGCCTGTTTAACGCACTCGCCAGCTTGCCCAAACAATATCTGGATCTTCCCGCAGAAGAGTCGGGACGGTTTGCCGGCTTTTGCATGAGTACTTGGTTGGTTGATTGCTTGTCGACCGCGGTAAATCTGATGATTTCTGGGTCCGACCCGGAACTGGGCGTTGATGCGCTGCGCCTAGTCCACAGCCTCTGTCGGCATCCTCTGATGTTGGCTGAAGTCACCCTCGCTGGCTTCCGGTCATTGCCTATGCACCTTTGCCCCACCTTGCTTCTCAATCAGCAAGGATTGACTGCCAGCACGCAACGAGTTCTCCGTGCATCGAGTTATCGGGGTCTACACTTGCCTGGAAATAGGGGCGATGTCGTGAGCGTTTATGGTCCAAAGGCGATTTTCTGCGGGAATGAT
>JBAVAA010000398.1:0-4748 GCA_049585515.1 Terriglobales bacterium
GTCGCCTGCTCCCACACTTTTAGTGCAATTCATTCATTTCTTGCGCTCAACGAGAAAGTGCGCCAGCTCCTTGAGAGTAGACGCGGCCGAGGCGTATTCGTTAAGTTCCACGCATGCTTGGTCCACCAGGGCGTCGGCCTTGCGCAACGATTCTTGAATTCCGAATAACGCTGGATACGTGGCCTTTTCTGCCACCGTGTCTTTGCCTGCGGTTTTCCCGAGTTGCTCGGAGGTCTGGGTCACGTCGAGCACATCGTCCACGATCTGGAACGCGAGACCAATCGACCGGCCATAGGTGCGAAGACGGCCGATGTCTGTGATCCTTGCCCCCGCGTAGATGCCTCCGCTAACGACGCTTGCGGTAATTAGCGCGGCCGTCTTTGATCGGTGGATGTATTCGAGAGTGGTGAGGTCGGGCTTTTTGTGTTCGGCCTCGAGGTCCACGACCTGGCCGCCAATCATCCCGTCGATGGTGCCAGTGGCGTGGGCGATTTCCCGGATGATGGCGACCCGCGCCTCGGCCGGACAGATGAGCTGGGCCAGGACTTCGTAGGCCTGCGTCTGCAGCGCGTCGCCGGCGAGGATGGCAATTGCCTCTCCAAAGACCTTGTGAGCGGTGGGACGGCCGCGCCGGAGGTCGTCGTTATCGAGAGCTGGAAGGTCGTCATGAATCAGGGAATAGGTGTGGAGCATTTCAAGCGCGGCGCCGACCTGCTCGATGCCGGCGGGCAGTGTGCCCGAGGCTGAACGCGATGCCGCGGCGGGCTTTTTCCCGAGCTTTGCTTTTGCGCGCTTTGATGCCGCAAGCTTTGATGCTGAGATCATGCGCCCGGCTTCCATGCAGAGGATGGGGCGGAGGCGCTTGCCGCCGGCAAATACGCTATGCCGCATGGCCTGATGGATCGAAGCCGGGTGTTGGGTAGTGGGAGGCAGGAGTTGCTCGAGTGCGACGTCCGCGGCATCGCGTCCCTGCTTCAGAATTTGTTGCAGCATGGCATGGGAGTATAGCAAGGCAGGGGCCAGCGGGTAGTTCTTAGGTCTCAGGTCTCAGGTCTCAGGTGTTAGGGAATCCGAAAGAGTTCGTTTCCTGAATACCAGGCCTGGGGATTTGTTGATTTTGTTTTTCCTAAGACCTGAGACCTAAGACCTGACACCTGATTTCACGCCGCTGCATGATGCGGCACGTGTTGCAACACCGAGCGCACCACTTCATCGTTGCGCGGTTCGCAGATGTCGGCCGCACCCAGGCTCATGGCTTCGGTCCATAGTTTGTCATCGGCCAGGCGGTGGGTGCCGACGATGCAAAGGCCCGGAAACTCACGATGCAAACGCTCGACCTCGTCCGGTCCCGAAGTCTCCAGATCCAGCACCAGAGCCTCGGCGTGGTGCCGGGCAACGGCCGGCCGCACGTCCGCATAACTTTGCGCCACTAAGACCGAATTGAAGTGTTGGGAAAGACTGGCCGCCAGAATTTGAGCAGTTCCGGGGTCATTTTGATAGAGGACTACACTAAGTGGTTCCATGCTACCCCCTGACCTCACCGCGACCCCGCGGTGCCCTTGGCTGCGACAGCAATTACTGCTGGCACAGGCGTTGTCGTTTACTAAATCCAAGTCGACTTGCGTTACTTGCGCAACGTTTTCTCGGCTGGGGGCTCGAACGGTTCAGCTTGCAGCTTTCCGTTCTGTTTTAACAAAATTTCCACTTTCCCTTCCGCATCTTCCAGTTGCTTCCGGCAGGTTGCGGAAAGTTGCATGCCTTCCTCAAACAGCGTCAGAGACTTTTCCAGAGGAACCTCGGCTTTTTCCAGTTCCTGCACGATCTTCTCAAGACGCTCAAGGCAATCTTCAAACTTAACCAATCGAATTTACTCCTGCACTCTATTGTAATGCCGTTTTGGAGAGAAAATGTCCAGTGAAAATTATCAAATTTTGTAATTTCCTGTGGATTGTGTTCCAAAATTAAACGGTAGCCGGACGCTTCGAGCCGAGAGCCTCCAAAACATCCACGGCGGAGGCATACCGCCCTTGAGGAGCGCTGATCTGTGCGCCCTGCACGCGGTCGCGAAGCGCTCCCAGCATTTCGCGAGCGATGGCGACGCCTTCCTCGCGAGCGGCTTGTGGACTTGTGGCCTGGGTCATCCTGTTGAGAATTTCATCAGGTACGGATACCCGCAACTCGTTCTTCATGAACTCAGCGTTGCGGGCGCTCACCAGAGGCCAAATTCCGGCAATGACGGGAATCCGGCAGTGTTCGATCCGCTTCAGAAAAATTTCCAGCAGATTGAGATCGAAGACGGGCTGGGTTACCACAAACTCCGCTCCCGCTTCTACCTTATATTCGAAGCGCTTGATCTCTTCGTCGAGGTTGGGCAACCCGGGATTTGCGCCTACCCCGATGACGAAGCTGGTGCCAGTGCCGATAGGGTTTCCGCCCAAATCTAATCCGCGGTTCAAGCTGTGAACGATATTCACCAAGCCGATAGCATCGACGTCGAAAACCGCCGTGGCATCGGGATAGTTCCCCATCTTGGGGGGATCGCCAGTGATGCAAATCAGATTGCGAAGACCTATGGCCGCTGCTCCCAACAGGTCGGACTGAATGCACAGCACATTTCGGTCGCGACAGGTGTAGTGGAGGATGGACTCAATCCCAACCTCCTGCTGCATCAGCAGCGACAAGGCCTGGTTGCTCATGCGGGCCGAGGCTCGCGGGCTATCTGGGATATTTACCGCATCCACGCCAACGGACTTGACGAACCTCGCGCCCTCGATCTCTTTGCGGATGTCGATTCCTTTGGGGGGAACGATCTCCACCATGGTGACGAATTCGCCGGCGGCAATCTTTGCTCCGAGGCGCGAGCGCTCGGCCATAGGGATGCTGGTCTGGATTACGGACGTCGCGTCGGCGTGAATCGCCTCCGTAACTGCAGTCTTGCCGCGGGCTTCGCGTACGCGTAACGCAGACTTCATGGCGCGGATATGGTCGGGCGTGGTGCCGCAACATCCGCCGATCAGTTGTACGCCCGCAGCCACGAACTTCCGCGTGTAGCTGGCCATGTATTCCGGCGAACAGAGATAAATATTCCGCCCTTCCACCGAGCGCGGCATGCCGGCGTTCGGCTGCGCGGCAAGAGGGAGAGAAGTGACGGCGCGAACGCGTTCGATCGCATCCAGCATGGCCACCGGCCCGACGCTGCAGTTGATGCCGAGCACGTCAACGTTCCATTCCACGAGGCGGGCGGCGAAGGCCTCAGGGTCGGAGCCGTCGAGGCAGTTGCCGTCTTCATCGATTGTGACCTGAGCGATGATGGGAATCTTTGCATTTACATCGCGGCAGGCGAGAACGGCCTGGCGCAACTCTTCGAGGTAGCCGAAGGTTTCCAGCATCAGCAAATCGACGCCGCCCTCGACCAGGGAGGCGATTTGCTCGCGAAACGCAGTCCGAGCCTCTTCAAAAGAGGTCTTGCCTAAAGGCTCAATGCGGACACCGAGCGGGCCAATCGATCCCGCGACCCATACGTCAAAACTTTTGGCCGCTTCGCGGGCCACGTGAGCGCCGGCGACGTTGATGTCATGCACACGGTCCGACATGCTATGCCGCGCGAGCCGAAAGCTGTTGGCGCCAAAGGTGTTAGTCTCGATAATTTCAGCGCCCGCATGCAGATAATCGTGGTGGACGGCGCGGATCAGTTCCGGCTGCGAAAGGTTCAGCTCGTCATAGCAGCGGTTGATGAAGATACCCTTGGCATAGAGAAGCGTCCCCATAGCTCCGTCGCAAAGCACCGGGGAATGTATCAGTCGTTCGATGAAATTCTGCGGCATCTAGTTGAGAATACTAGATGGGACGACGTGTGTGCATCTGGGCGACTCGATCGGAGTGCCGCTCATGGCTGACGTTTCTGGTAATCCCCAATCGCTGACAGGGTTTTCGCACTGGGCCCAGGTTAGCGCCCAAAGAACGGGCGCGAACCTGGGTTAGCTAGCCAAGTGGGAAGGCTAGTAGTCATTATCCTCCGGCTGGCAGGTGCACTTATTGCCGCTTAGCTTTCCATCGTAGTAACAGAGGGTGCCCAAGGTTGAGGCCTCCGTCGCGCCGAGGGTGGCGTCGGCTCCCTTGGATTCGGTTACGAAGTAAGGACCGGTTGAGGCCGGGACTACCGGGTTCCCTGGAGAAAGCGTGACCTTGGTTCCATGGATGTGCGTGCCCCAGGCATGGAGTCCGATAGCGGGCACAGGCGCTGTCGGGTCGCTGCTGGAAGACGAAATCACCTTGATCACGCCGCGTTTGGGCAGGATGCCGGTCAGCGGGTTGGCGGTGAGGTTCTTATCCACGGATTCCGAGAGAACGCCGTCAGGAGTGACCAGGCACGCGCAGCACTCCTGCAGTTCCTCGCTGTCATCTAGCACGTAGATCGCCGCGTACAAGTTGCCTCCTGATTCGCCGTCATTGATGATGCGTAAGGTGGCGTCGGGCGCAGCCGCCGTGTTCGCATTGGAAAAGTAATTCACAAAATATGGCGTACCAGATGTAAGCAGGTCGGCGCGAACGTTATCGATTGCGAGCACGTCGTCCGCCAAGGCGGCCGGCCATCCATCTGCCCAGATGGTGATCCAAACATAGCCCGGGCCGAAGAGATTCTCGCTAAGCAGGTTGCCATCTGTCGAAACCGAATCGGAAAAGACTTGAGTAGTAGCCAGAAGAACCGGGTTCGGGCTATTGTCGAACACGTTCATGTTAGTCGTAAC
>JBAVAA010000399.1:0-3841 GCA_049585515.1 Terriglobales bacterium
CGTGTGAATGGGAAAGAACACATTCAAGCGAGTTCCTTCGCCCAGCGCCAGAAGGTGTTCCACGACTTCATCCACCGTGTCTTTTTTCACTTCCTGACCGCAGAGCAAACAGTAAGTGCGTCCCACGCGGGCGAAAAGGAGCCGAAGGTAATCGAAAATCTCGGTAGCGGTAGCGACCGTCGAGCGCGGATTGCGCGTGGAGTTCTTCTGCTTGATCGCCACTGCCGGCGCAATGCCGTCGATCAAATCGACGTCCGGCTTCTCAATCCGCTCCAGAAATTGGCGCGCGTATGCGGACAGCGATTCGACGTAGCGCCGCTGCCCTTCGGCGTAGATCGTATCGAAAGCGAGGGAGGACTTGCCGGAACCGGAAACCCCGGTGACAACAGTCAGAGTGTTGTGCTCAATCTCAAAATCGATGTTCTTGAGGTTATGAACCCGGGCCCCGCGAACCACAATGCTATCTGTTGACATCTTCCCCTGACACTACAGATGGACCAAAACTCGCTACCGAATCTTTCTATTATAAAGGGTCGCTGGCGGGGGCGGGGTGCGCGCTTTTCAAGGAATTAGCATCTGAGATAGGATTACTCCGCTTTCCGAAGGAGGTTTCCATGGCACAGAATACTGCAGTCGGTATTGTGCGACAGGCTTCGAGCTGGTCAATCGTGTGGGGCATCGCGCTGATTGTTGTCGGCATGCTGGCGATTGGTTCGCCGTTGCTTGCCGCCGTGGCTGTGAACGTGGCCATTGCCTGGCTCATTGTTTTGGCAGGCGTGGTTCATATCGTGCTCGCCTTTCACGCTCACGGAGCGGGCAGCGTGATCTGGAAGCTGCTGGTCGGGATCGCTTATATAATCTTCGGCGCATATCTGATCATGCATCCCCTGCTGGGTGTGGCATCGCTTACGTTAATTCTGGCGTCGCTCTTCTTGATCGAAGGCATCTTGGACATTGTTTTGTTTTTCAAGATGCGCTCGCTGGGAGGATCAAGCTGGATCCTGGTTGACGGCATCATTACCTTGCTGCTGGGTTTGATGATCTATCTGCAATGGCCGTCGAGTTCGGCTTGGGCGATCGGCATTCTGGTCGGGGTGAGCATGATCATCAGCGGCGTGACCCGGGTGATGATGTCACTGGCGCTGCGCAAAACCACGACCGAAATCACAAGGTTGGCGGCCTAGACCGGATCTGGTTTACAGCCTGGTTTTGATCGGCCGGGTCTAGATCGGCTTGACGAGGCGGCGAAGTGGGCGACGCCTGCGGAGAATCCTGCGTCGGTCGAACTGGTCTTTGCGTTACGAATGGAGGAAGACCGAATGGGAGGCCTGATTCCCTTAGGGGATGCATCGCGACGCCCGACACGCATTCCGGTGGTTACGATCTTCATCATCCTCGTGAACGCCTTTGTTTTTGTACAGGAGTTGATGGGCGGCGAATCGTTCGTAACCCAGTGGTCGGCGATTCCCGCCCAAATTACTTCCGGCCATCGTTGGATCACGCTCGTCACGGCGATGTTCATGCACGCCAGTTGGTCGCACATCATCGGTAACATGATCTTCTTATGGGCGTTCGCTCCCGAGATCGAAGACGCGATGGGCCGCGGACGGTATTTTGTTTTTTACATGGTTGGCGGACTTGTGGCTATGCTGGCCCAGGTCGCAGCCGCCCCCCACTCTACGGTCCCAAACCTGGGCGCGAGCGGAGCGATCGCCGCGGTGATGGGGGCGTTTCTGGTCACCTACCCGCGTGATCGGATTCGCTCCGTTCTGTTCCTTTTTGTGTTTTTCCGGGTCACATTTATACCGGCCCTGCTTCTAATCGGATTTTGGTTCGTTACTCAACTCGTCAGCGCCGGTTCGGTAGCACACGCGCAGACGGGGGGCATAGCGTATCTGGCGCACATTGGAGGCTTCATCTTCGGAGCGGTCACTGCACGTCTGTTCGAAGACCCGCGACGAATAGCGCTACAAAGAAGCACTGAATGATCCGGAGACGGGCGAATCGCTCACAACCAACAACCAACGACTGGCTCATCCCGCCGCAAACGACAACAATATAAGGATATAAATCCACAGTCCGGTCATGCAATGCCAATACCACGAAGTCACGTCGACGATGATGCGGCGGGATTCCACCGGGCGATGCAGCACAGCCGCAATATTCGCGCAAATCAGAGCAAGAATTCCGCCAGCGAGATGAAGCCCGTGCATCGCAGTGAGAACGTAAACGAAGGAACTGCTGGTGCCGCCGGCGAGATGGAAACCTCGAGACGAAAGCTTGCTCCAAACGAATAGTTGTCCGGCAAGAAACGCCATACCCAGCATGGTGGTCACGCCGAGCCAGGGCAAGCGCCGTTCGTCCCCTAGCGAAACGCCGGGAATTGACTGCACGGGGGCGAGGGCGGCTTCGCGCGTGATTCCACGCCGCGCCAGGTCGATGGTGATGCTGCTCACAATAAGGATAGCTGTGTTGGCCAACAGCAACGACCAGGGCAGCCGGACCGGGAGCCAGGTCTGGATGTAGCCAGTGCCGCTCGGATCGAGGCCTAGATATCCGCGCCGGATGACGTAAACCGCCGTGAACGAAACAAAGAGCATGACAATGGGAGTCATAGCGACGGCTAGCCCCATACGGGCTCGCCGCAGTCGTTCGCCATAGTTGGGAATAGAGTCCGGTATCGAGTCTGGCATCCCGTCGCCGCCGCGTCCGTCGTCACCGCCGCCGGTGCGAGGCGGGAGCGCGGCGCCATGGTGTCCGGAGGGGCGTGTCGAGAATGGCGTCATACGGCGGATGACCTCCGCTCGCTCGGCGGAGTGGGGTTAGAATGACTGCGCATGTCGCTTTCAATTTCCGACAACGAACGCGAGCACTGGAACAGGAAATATCGTGAAACGCCCGGCTCATGGCTGGTTCCGGATCGCTTCCTGCTATGGGCGTTTCCCGAATACATTTTGCCGCGATTCCCGCACGGAGGAAGCGCGCTCGACCTCGCCGGAGGCGCAGGACGCCATGCCATCTGGCTGGCAAAACAAGGCTGGGAGGTCACGCTCATTGATATCTCCGAGACCGGAGTCGAACAGGCGCGGCAGAGTACCGGGCCGCTCGCGTCCCACATTCACTTTGTAGTAGATGATCTCACTCACTTCAAGGCTGCGCAAACCCACTTTGACGGGTGCAAAGAGACCGGGTTCAAAGAAACAGGCTTCGGCGTCGTGATGGCGTTTTTCTATCTGCAGCGGGAGATTATTAACGAGGTGGTGGCGGCGGTGCGGCCGGGCGGATTGCTCGTCTATAAGACATACTTGCGGGCGCAGGCGAAGCTGCCTCGTGGCCCGAAGAATCCCGAGCACATGCTCGACCCAAGCGAACTGTTGCAACTCGCGGCCGGCCTCAAGGTATTGCACCACCGCGAAGAGGTGGCGGAAAAGGCGACCGCGGAGCTGGTGGCCAGAAGGGAAGTCTGATGTATCCAGCGTTGCAACCAGCCGCGCTTCACATCTAGACTGGGATAGCCCGTGTGCGAAAGTGGCGGAATTGGCAGACGCACCAGACTTAGGATTAGGGCGGGCCTGACCAGCAATCGACGTTCCAAAGTGAAGAAAGCCGCGCCAATCGCGGGTTGTTGCAAGTCGCGTCTTTGGGGTTGCCCTCTACGATCGATTGCCGCTAGTTGCAAATTTGTATGCAGTTCACCACGTTAGCTGGGACACCCGCACCGCACAGGACACCCGCTACTAGCAGGAAATCGCAGGACCAGACTGCTGACCTGACTGCTGACCTTAGCTAAACTCTTTGTCGTAATTCACAACGGCTCGGGCGATAGGATCATGGCTTCAAC
>JBAVAA010000400.1:0-2196 GCA_049585515.1 Terriglobales bacterium
GGTCGCTTCTGGCGAGTTAGTCCGTTGGTCCGGAGGGTTTTTTGCCGATCCCGCAGATCCAACCCTTGTTGGAATCCGCGATTACCTGAACATCCCAGTAAGCGGCATCTGCGAAGAGTTCCTGATGCTCAGTAACGCTCAGGAGCTTGATACCCGATAATGGCAGGTATTTTTCGGCGAGCTTTGCAGTGCGGGTGTTCGCTCCCTTGTAAATCTCGGCAACGATGAGGAGGGCGCCACCGGGCTTCAGCACTCTTAACACTTCGCGCATACCCTCCGGGATGTCAGGCCACCAGAAATGCGTCTCCACCGCTGTCACAAGGTCGAACATGTTGTCGGAAAAAGGCAGCTGAGAAACGGGCGCTTCCCGAATCTCGACGCGGCCCATCTCCATCCATCTTCTATTTGTTTTCGCGGCTACGGCGACACACGTCTGTGAATAATCCAGGCCATATACTTTTCCTTCACTGGCGATAGCGGCTAGTTTGCTCACCGTTCTGCCCCGCCGCAACCTACATCGAGAATGATGTCGCGCTTTTCTATTGAAATGTGAGACAAGCCCCAGTCCGTTAACCTGGAATGCCGTGAATTCATGTTCCACGCGACAAATCGGCCCAGCCATCCGGTGGGTTTCTGGCATTGATTGACCCGTTCGTTTCCGCCGACGCGGAACGATAATAGCGGGCGTTCTTTCGGGTCATTGCCGGTCACGGTTGGTCGCCCCTCGTAAAGTGTACGTCGAATCAGTACTCAGTTTCCCGAATCCAGGCCGCGGGATTTTCCCCGTGTGTACTGAGCAAGCCGCCAGTTGGGGACCTCCTTCCGAATCGCTTACAATTCCCCTTCCTGCGATTTCTTAATATGACCATCGCGGTTCGTTCCTTCGGCAAGATCAATCTGGGACTTTATATCGGTGCAGCGCGCGCAGACGGATTTCACGATCTGCGCACGGTGTACCAGACGATCGCGTTGCATGACGTAATTAGAGTGACTGTCGATCGTACCTCCGGGCGCGGCAGCGGGATCGAGATCACTTGCAAAAATAACGATCCGCGGGTGCCGTTGGATTCTTCGAACACGTGCTACCGCACGGCTGAGCGAGTTCTAAGCGAACTGGGCGCTCCGGGACGAGTCCGTATTGACATCGAGAAGCGGCTGCCGGTGCAGGGAGGTTTGGGAGCGGCGTCTTCCAATGCTGTAGCCAGCATGTTGGCGTTGGAACGTGCCCTGAAGAAAGAGTTATCCGGTCCCGCACGCCTGCGAATTGCCGCCGACATAGGGTCAGACTTGCCGCTGTTTCTGGTGGGCGGAACAGTGTTGGGAGTGGGGCGCGGCGAGGAGGTTTATCCTCTGCCGGATCTCCCTGCGATTCCCACGGTGGTGGTGACGCCCGAGGTTGGGGTTTCTACGCCGCAGGCGTTTGCAGATTGGGATGCGCTGGTGGCGAGCGGGGTCGAGCTTCGCTCGGCTGGACAGCCGGGGGCGGCTGTCCCTACGGAATTGACGCGACCGCACTCGTCCGATAGACTAATTGAGGTTGGCTGCGCGCTTTCGGCGTGGCTTACTGATTCAAATAATTGTGGTTACCCCAACACCGGTGCTTCTGCAAAGGGCGGGAGCCGGGCCGGAAAATTGCTTTCCGACCTTGTCCGTACCGGGATTGAAAACGACTTCGAGAAAGTCGTTTTTCCTAAATATCCCGAATTGCGTGACATAAAAGGTGAGTTGGAGAGTGCGGGCTCGAGCTATGCTTCGCTCTCCGGGTCAGGGTCAACCCTGTACGGGCTGTTCCGAACGGCAGGCGAAGCCGCAAAGGCGGCCAGGCATCTGCAAAAAAGGGGCCTGAAGGCTGTGGTGACCAGTACGTTGACGCGCCTGCAGTATTGGAAAAGAATTTTGGATCGCTGATTTCCGATGCTTTCGATTGTTGCCGCAGACTTAAAAGACTGTTGTGAAAACGGCGGCAATTGAACGACAATTGTAAGGACAAACAGCATTCCAATCGTTTCACTGGGCCGTCGACTAATGGTAGGTTGAGGCGTTTAGCGGGCGTCTGAGCCCGCTGCCGAAATCCTGAGCGAAGCGAAGGATCTCAACCATCCGCGAGTTGAGGGGCCGAAACGTTTGGGCCGTCGACTAATGGTAGGTCAAGTGCCTTTGGAGCACTTTGTCTAGGTTCGAATCCTAGCGGCCCAG
>JBAVAA010000401.1:0-1897 GCA_049585515.1 Terriglobales bacterium
GCGCTCGTTCGCTGCCATTGAAGACGAACTGCGCAGCCAATACTCCGTTTCCTACAAGCTTCCCGACTTCGACGCCGACGGACGCTACCACTCCATCGAAATCACCGCGCTGAAAAAAGATCTGCAAGTCCGCGCCCGCCGCGGATACTACGCTCCCAGGCAATAATCGTTTCCACTTGTCATCACTACTTTCCACTTGTCATCCCGAACGAAGTGAGGGATCTGCAGTTCGCCGCAATATGCACCATTCTCTCGTATGCCCCGCACTCACCCGGCCGGAATCGCCTCCTCCAGCTTGCATTCCCGCGACGATTTATCCGTCCGAAGTCCCATGAACACAGGCGCCCGCAGCTTCATGCCGCCTTCCTCAGTTTCGTGAGTCCACTCTCCAAACTTGATCTCCGCCACTAGCTCGGGACGCACAAACTGAACTTTACGCAATCCGCCGATCTCGCCATAAAACGGATTCTCTTTTGTCTTCAGCGGCTGCATGCGATCGAACATTTGCTTGAGCGCACTGTGATCAAATCCGGTCCCAACCTGTCCCACGTGCACCAGCCGCCCTCGTTTGTCGTACAAGCCAAGCACCAACGCGCCAAAATATTCGCGGCTTCCCTCCGGAGGCGTATAGCCTCCAATGACGCACTCCTGGCGCTGCGTAATTTTGATCTTGAGCCAGTCGCGGGTACGCTTTTCTTCGTAAGGGCTGTTACGTTTTTTCGCCACAATCCCTTCCAGTCCACGTTGCTCGGCCGCTGCAAAAAGATCGAGACCCTTCTCGGCGTAGTGGTCCGAGAAGTGAAGAACCCCGCCCGCCACAATCCGCTCCTGCAGCAACTGCTTGCGTTGCTCAAGTGCGACGCGGCGCAGGTCGAAGCCATCGAGGTAAAGCAGATCGAACGCATAGTAGATGACCGGCACGCCTTCGCGCCCAGCCAGTCGCCGCTTCCCAGGCCCGAACCCGGTACGTTGCTGCATCAGGCTAAACGAAGGTCGGCCCGCGTCATCGAGCGCGACAATCTCTCCGTCAAGAATGGCGCGCCCGGCTTTCACGAACTGCGGCAGGCTCCCGAGTTCCGCGAACTGCTGAGTAAGGTCGTTCTGATTGCGTGAGACCAAACGCAAGCGCCCGTCGTCAATAAAAGCGACAGCGCGGTAGCCATCCCATTTGAGTTCGAACAGCCAATCGGGATTGTCAAAAGCCTTGGCGATGGGAGTCGCCAACATCGGGTGGATGACCGCAGGCATCGGCCCCTGCTTCGCATCGGGCAGGGCTTTGACAGCGGAAAGCGGAGAACTGGCAGATGGCTTCTGGTTTGAAGATTTCTTTGAGGATTTCTGGTCTGTTGATCTGGAGGCAGTCGACGCAATCTCGTCAGAAGAGGTCTTTGCGGAAGCTACACTTTGCTCCGTCTGTCCCGGGTTTTTACTTTTTTTTTTGCGGGTGCCCCACTTCTCGCGGTTTTCGAGAAGTGGGCCTTTTCCGCCGCCGCGTTCTCCGCGTTCGACGCCTTCCGCTTAGAGTCGGCGCGGGCGATTGCGTCCGCCAGCCACACAGCCTTCACCTTCCCGCGCGACGCCGGACGGCTGCTCTTCCACTCCGCCGATCCTTCATCGCCGGCGATTTGCGCCATGGTGCGGCCGGTAAGAACGGATGTATCGTACGCATCGATATCGAAACCCGGAACCACGTACTCGTCTTTCTTCTTGATCAGCAGCCATTCGTTTCCCTTGCTCCCGGCGCGTCCCTTGATATGTATCAGCGCAAAGTCGCCTTTCAGCCGCTTCCCTTTCAGGCGAAACTTCAGATCGCCCTTCGCCAGCATCGCATCCGCTTCTTTTTCTGTGCCCGGAACATACTCGCCATTAATGGGCTCCGGCGATAGCGGCTCCCATG
>JBAVAA010000402.1:0-2926 GCA_049585515.1 Terriglobales bacterium
GTTTTCGGGCGATCGGGTAGGACGGAGTGTAAGGGAATCCAGCCCCGGAGGGGCGAACGAACTTGACCCAGCGCTTCAGAGTGTTCGTAAGAACTAGTTTTCGGGCGATCGGGTAGGACGGCGTGTAAGGGAATCCAGCCCCGGAGGGGCAAAATATAATAGCCCAGCGCCTCGGCGCTGGGAAAAGTAGCAAGAATGATTCAAGTCCCGGAGGGACGACCGAGTTCTCACACACTTTGAGCCACGCCGCAGCCGTGTCAAATCAACATGGGTTTCAGCCCTGAAGTTTTAACTGAGAACTCAGACCTTTCTTTCCAGCATTCGCTACAACCTGGCGTTACAGGGGGCGAGTGGGCCTCGCCCCCCAACGCTACTTTAAGCCGCGGACTCTTTGGATCTGCGCGACCCCGAGGCTGCCGCCGCGTGTATGGTGGGCGCTCCGGTAAGCGACGCGTCCAGCCGGACGCCATCGGGAGTGCCAAGCCCGGTGCATGCATCCCAGCCCTCAGTCGCAGTAAAGAAGCCGTTGTTGCCTTCGGTGATATCGTGAAATCCAGAAGCTTCGACGGCCTGCGAATAGATCTGCGGGTTCAGGAAACCGATGGATTTTCCCGATTGCTGCTTACTGAGCTGTTGGTTGATACGCGCCACCAGCCCTGCCCATAAAGGCGCAACCGCGCTGGTGCCGCCGAAGACAGCCGTCTCGCCATCCACCAGGACGTTGTAGCCGGTATTCGGATCGGCATCGCCGGCCACGTCGGGCACGCCTCGGCCGCCAGCTTTAACAGTTGGCGACGGCACATCAAAGCCATGCTGCCAGCTTGGAAGCGGGAACACATTGCTCACCCCGCCTCCGCCGGCTCCTCCGTTCGGCTGGTCGTTCCAAACCGTCTCGTTGACAATCTGCTCAGCCGAAGCTTGTAGAGTAGTGCCACCACAGCCCAAAGCGAACGAACTGGAAGCGGGAAAATCCACATGGTTGTTGCCATCGTTGACTCCATCCGACGAGCCATTGTCACCCGAGGCAACGCAAACCGTGACCCCCATCGCCCCAGCCGATTGAAATGCATCGTCGAAGTTGGTCATCGCCTGCGAAGTCCAATTCGATTCCGCCGAGCCCCAGCTGATCGAAATCACCGAGGGTTGATTGGTACTGTCGTGTACAGCGGTAGTGATCGCATCCAGAAATCCCCGGTCCGTGTTCGGGGCAAAATAAACCACGATCTTTGCCGCCGGAGCAATCGCGCCCGCCACTTCAATGTCGAGCATCACTTCGCCGTCGGCGCTGTCCGGAGTGCTCGGACTGTTCTTGCCGCCGTCGACCGACACCGAGATCACCTGTGGCGGATGAATCTTGAGCGAGTTGAAATAGTTGCTGATGTCATCCAGCTGAAAGCCGCCGCCCAGCTCAATCAACCCGATGCACTGGCCGGTTCCGTCTCCAGTCGGATAATCGTAGAGCTTGGCCACTTCATTCGGATCGTGCGAGGCGGTCGCGGTATGCGCCTTCAGTTTGCCCGCCGGTTGCGGCAACCGTCTGAAATGCGGTTCGGCCTGCGGACGATTATCGAGACCAAACACTCCTTTAATAATGTCCGCATACTCGGCCGGCACGCTGATCGCGCCCGTACGGCCGCGGAAATTTCCCTTCGGGTGGCTGTATTCCTTGAGTTCCACGTTGAAGGCTTTTTGCAGATTGGCGACGGTTCCCGACAGCAGGACCGTCCGCCGCGCAAGCTCGGTGCCGGTCTCATGGACCGTCAGACCGAACTCCTGGGCGAACTTCTTGATTTGGTTGAGATCGGCGGGATCGGCGCCGTGCGCATTTTCGTATTCAGCGCGCGACATCTGCTTGAAACCGGGATTTTCGAGAGCGCTCTTTAGCTCTCTATGCTTGGTTTCTGATTTTGGCCGGAGTCGTACGGAAACTTCAATGGTTTGGTCCAGGTGCGAATTGTGAATCAGGCGGGCACCACGGACGGGCTGACGTTCACTGCCTGAAATAACGGTAAATTTTCGAGCGGATGTCACGATTGCTCCTTCGTTTCGGGGGAACAGAGCGGCCAGGAACTAGTCGCGATGGGAATCGCACAGGTAGGGATGTCCAGGTTCGTCCCGCCGTTCAGATGAGTCCCGAAATCGTTTTGAGAATATCAAGTACACAAGAATTATCTCAATAACAATGGACCAACAATTTTGAAAAGTTGTGGATAATGTTTCCCAATTTGGAACTTATTGAATGCCCTCTCAGCCCTCCCCAAGAAGGAATGCGCAAGAACGCGTCGTGACTCAGCCCGTGGAAGGGAGTGCCCCAAGAACCCAGCCCCGAAGGGGCGACCGACCTTAGCCCAGCGCTTCAGCGCTGGGTAAAGTGCGAGGAATGATTTAAGTCCCGGAGGGACGACCGAGGCACACTCTCTATGAGTTCTCTACCGCTCGTGGCCGGAGCAGAAAGTAGAGAACGCTGAGCGCGATCAAAAATGTCACTCCCGCAATCAGGTTCACCCGCGAATCCCACCAGGTCTTGCCAATCGACGCCAAAACCACAACCAGCCCGATGATCGATCCCCACTTGCCCAGCGGCGAGCGCGCCGGAATTTCCGCCGCCGGCTCATCCGTAAGCCGGCGTCGAAAGGAGATATGCGCCGCCAGCGAGACAATCCACGAAAGCATCATGCCAAAAAACGCGCCGCGGAGAATGTACTCAAACGCCCGCGCCGGAGCCCAGCGTTCCAGAACCAGGGCAACGGCGATTCCGTAGGACGAAACCAGCAGCGCCAGCGTTGGAGTGCCTTTGGCGCTAAGCCGCCCCAGCGCCCGCGGAGCCCATCCCGTGCGCGCCAACGAAAAAAGCATGCGCGAAGAAATGTAGAGAGCGGCGTTGGCTCCTGAAAGAGCAGCCGTCAGCACCACAAAATTCATGAAG
>JBAVAA010000403.1:0-1724 GCA_049585515.1 Terriglobales bacterium
CAGCGATACCATAAGCGCCCGAAATGAGATGCCCGCTTTTCCGGAGCAATGTTTTCTGCGGCGCTCGGGCCCGACTGAGCAACCAATGGCAGAGCAAGAAGACCGACAATGACGAACCCAATCGCAACCAGACGCATCCGCATGCGCTGAACTCCGTTCTTACGAGGAAAATGCCAAACTCAATCGTTGTACAAAAACTGGCCTGGACTGATATACAAATAGCACACCACATGAAAAAGCGAACAGCGGATGTAAAACTAACACGCTGCCTGTTCTGCGTGTTTCAGATTTCTCTCTCCATTCTCCTCTACGGGCAAACCACCAAAGAGCGTGCCGATACGATCATCACCGGGACCGTCGTTACCATGGACGGCCCACGCCACATTTACAACGACGGCGCGGTCGTGGTCACCGGCGACACGATTGTCGCGGTCGGCCCACGCGCGGAACTGAAAGCGCGGTACGCCGCCCGGCAAAACGTCGACGCGAGAAACAAA
Source organism: Terriglobales bacterium (assembly GCA_049585515.1). Taxonomy (GTDB): domain Bacteria; phylum Acidobacteriota; class Terriglobia; order Terriglobales; family Acidobacteriaceae; genus Acidiflorens. The sequence goes on from JBAVAA010000403.1 coordinate 498, forward strand.
CTGGTGCTCCCGGGATTCATCAACGGTCATACGCACGTCCCGATGACGCTATTTCGCGGCCTGCACGACGATGTGACGCTCAATGACTGGCTTTACAAATATATTTTTCCGGCCGAAGCCAAGAATGTCACCGAGCCCTTCGTTCGCTGGGGAACGCGGCTGGCGGCGGCCGAACAGATTCGCTCGGGCATAACCACCTTCGCGGATATGTACTACTTCGAAAACGCGGTGGCGGAAGAAACCAAAGCAGCCGGCATGCGCGGCGTGCTCGGCGAAACGTTTATCGATTTTCCCGCGCCGGACAACAAAACTGAAATCGAGATGCTCGAATACACCGAGAAGTTCTTGAAGAAGTGGCGGCGCGATCCATTAATTCACGCGGCCGTGGCTCCCCATTCGATCTACACCTGCTCGCAAGCGACATTGCGGGATGCCGCCGCTCTGGCGCGGAAGTATCACGCACCCATCCTGATTCACGTGGCCGAGATGAAGAAGGAATGGGAAGATAGCGAGAAGCAAAACGGGGCGTCGCCGGTGCAATATCTGGAGCGCATCGGCGTGCTTGGTCCCGATGTAGTTGCGGCGCACTGTATTTTTATCGACGAAACAGACCGCAAGATTCTTGCCCAGCACAACGTGGGCTGCGTTCACAATCCGTCAAGCAACATGATGCTGGCGAGCGGCGTTGCGCCTGTGCCCGAGACCCGAGCCGCCGGCGTCGCGGTCGGCCTGGGAACCGACGGCCCGGCAGGCAGCAACAACGATCTCGACCTGATGGAAGAAATCGACCTGGCGGCCAAGCTGGCGAAAATCACAAAAATGAGTCCACTGGCGCTGAACGCTCCAGCGGTCGTGGAGATGGCTACGATCGACGGCGCCAAAGCTCTGCACATGGAAAAGGAGATTGGATCTCTCGAAAAGGGGAAGAAGGCGGACATAATTCTGATCGGCCTGGACGAGCCCAACGCGGTGCCGATGTATGACGTTTACGCGCAGATTGCGTACGCCTTGAAAGCCAGCGACGTGGAAACAGTGATGATTGGCGGGCGATTCGTGATGCGGGATCACAAGCTTCTCACCGTCGACGAAGCGGCAGCGATAGCCAAGGCTCGAGAGTATAAGAAGTCGGTTGCCGCATCCCTGGGAATGGAGTGAGATAAGGCGGGCAAGCTAATGCAATCTCGCGATTACATTCTTTGGGAAGTGGATGTGCAGGCCGATTTCATC
>JBAVAA010000404.1:0-4569 GCA_049585515.1 Terriglobales bacterium
GTGGTGCACGAGTACAAGCTCTCTCCCGACCAGTATTTGCGGTCTACGCGGCTGCGCGAATGGGCGCGCCGTAACAAAAACTCCAAGTACATCCCCGAACCTTTGCTCGAGGCATGGGGGTTTGAAATCGAATCCACCCTGTAATCGCAGGGCATTGCATTGGGTACTGCATTAAATGAACAAAAGGGTCGCCGCAGGCGACCCTTTCCTGTTTTGCCAGTCATTGGCGCGAGGGAAGCCGACTACGGATATGGTGGCAGCCATAATGTTGGGGGTCTCTGAACTCGCTGGCTCCGAACTGGCCGGCTCCGAGCTTGCAGGTCTGATCGTGGCGGTAAGTTTCGCGGCCGGACTGAACGTGTATGCCACGGTCGCCACCCTCGGACTGCTCGCCCATGCCCGCCTGCTCGATCTGCCATCTGGTCTGCATCTGCTCGGCAGTTGGTGGGTGATTGCAGCCTCCGTCATTCTTTTTGCCATTGAGTTCTTCGCGGATAAGGTCCCGGCTTTCGACCTGGTTTGGAACGCCCTGCATACCTTTGTTCGAGTCCCCGTGGCTGCCCTGATCGCCTACGGCGCGACTTCCCAGCTTTCTCCCGAAAAGCAGTTGCTGGCCGCGCTCGCGGGCGGCGCGATTGCGCTCCTGGCCCATGGAGGCAAGACCGCGGCGCGCTTAGCGGTGACGCCTTCTCCAGAGCCGGTTTCGAATTTTGCGCTCAGCGCCGGAGAAGACACGCTAGCCATATTCCTGACCTGGTTCGCCAGCCAGCACCCGATTGCAGCCGCCCTGATTGTTGCCGCTTTGCTGGCCGCCATTCTGGCAGTGATGCGATGGGTGATTCGTGCCGTAGTTCGTGCTATGACACGCGCTATGAGGAACCTGTTTGCCGGGTCGGAAAGTGAACACGAGTTGGCCGCCTCCAGGCGCGGCGATTTGAACGCGGCGTAGGCCGTGGAGTGTTGGCTTTGCGGTTGCGAGGCGCATAAAATAACGGGTCTTGTCAGATGGCCCAGAGGGGTACAGCGTTCATGACTCCGAATTCACCCTTTACCAACGTTCCTACCGCGATCGAGGAGATCCGCGCCGGCCGCATGATCGTCGTTGTGGACGACGAAGATCGCGAGAATGAAGGCGATCTGACCCTCGCCGCCGAGAAAGTCACTCCCGAGGAAATCAACTTCATGGCGAAGTACGGACGCGGCCTGATCTGTCTCGCCATGACTGAAGAACGGCTCGAGCACCTCCGCATCGGCCCCATGACCAGCGAGAACACATCGCAATACGGGACCGCTTTTTGCGAGGCAATCGACGCCCGCGAAGGCATCACCACGGGTATCTCCGCGCATGATCGCGCCCACACCGTCAAAGTCGCAATCAATCCTAAAACGCGTCCCTCCGATCTAGCGCGCCCCGGTCACATGTTCCCGCTGCGAGCCCGCAAGGGTGGAGTGCTGGTGCGCGCCGGACAGACCGAAGCTTCGGTCGATCTCGCCAGGCTGGCCGGCATGGTTCCGGCCGGCATCATCTGCGAAATCATGAAAGACGACGGCACCATGGCGCGCGTCCCCGATCTGATCGAATTCTGCCGCACCCACGAAATGAAAATGCTGACGGTCGCCGAGTTGATCCGCTACCGCATGCAGCATGAGCGCTACGTGCATCGCGTGGGCGAGGCCATGGTCGAAACCCGGCACGGAGAATTCCGCCTCATCGCCTACGAGAGCGAAGTGGACGGCGGCGGCTCCCACATGGCCCTGATCCGCGGCGAAATCGGTGGCGTCGAAAGCAAGGATTCATCGGAGCCGGTTCTGGTTCGCATGCACGCGCACTGCCTGCTGGGCGACGTTTTCGGCGCCACCGGCTGTGATTGCCATCAAACCCTGGAGGCTTCGCTGCGGATGATTGCCGAGGAGGACCGCGGAGCGCTCATCTATCTACACCAGACGTCCAAAGGCTTCACCGCGGAAAAAATCGGAGAGCAGTCGTTTCTAACCTTTCATCGCGAGCGCCGGCTCCCGTCGCTTCCGGAAAGCGAGCGCAAAACGCATCGCGAAATCGGTCTCGGAGCTCAAATCCTTTTCGACCTGAATCTGAAGCGCATTCGCCTGTTAACCAATCATCCGCGACGAGTGGCCGCTCTGGAAGGATTCGACATAGAAATAGTCGAGCAAGTACCAGTGAAGTTCTCAATCCCAAGAAATTCGCTGTAGAGACGCGGTTTGGACAACGGCGGCGTGCGCGGCCCGCTAGATAGGCTAGAACGGTTTCCGAGGTGTAATCTCCTCGTCCTTGATAAAAAACTGCGCCGGGCATGCAGAAGAGCCGCAAATCGTAGGCAGCAATCCCGCCATCTGCTTGCGAGTAATCAAGCCCAACGTGCCGCACGACGGGCAGGAGAGAACCGCCCAATAAGGGTCCTCTCGTTCTCCCACTTCGCCGGCATTCTCCAGCACGAACACGGTACCGGGCTCCATCTGTTCGGGAATCCATTCGCTGATAATGCTCAATTCACCGATCATCATGCCTCCCGCTCTCCTGTTCCGATTTACGCCCTCTGCCGCCGGCGCAAAGGCCGAACCCGCTCCGATTCCGCGGACTTCTTGCGCGCCTGAATTTCCGCTCGCACCCGGCGTACTTCGTCGCTCAGACATATGTCGAACATCGGCTGCCGGGAATTTTTCAGCAGGTCCACAATCTGCCGCGCCGATGTGCGCAGATAAAGATGGGTGCCATCGCTGAGAAGGTGATATTCCTGGTCCGATGAAGCGTTGACCGTGGCGGCCAGTGTGGTGCCAAACTCCTGCTGCAGGAAGCGAATCGCTTTACGCATGCGCTGCAGCGAGAAGCCGCGCCGGCGAAGCTGGCAAATTACGGCAACCGTGACCAGTTCATCCCAGCTATAGACACGCCGGTGCCCCTGGCGAGCCGGCGCCACGATACCCCGCTCATCCCACCATTGCAGCTGGCGGGCAGTGATTCCGCTAAGCGCGATCACCTCGTTCGATGTGAACTGTTGTTGCATCGTGAACGCATTCTGTTTCAAACAAAAGAATGGGGAAATGTTTGCAATATTCTAGGCGGCAAAGGCGCAAATCCAGCAACATTTCGCCCGCATCATGTTGACTCCGCAGGTACGCGATTGGAGTGACGATCGAGTTCTCCAGTCCACCCGGACGCTGCCCACCCGTTTGTGTGTTCGCATTTCAGGCATTACCATTAGCCATAGCAAATTTTTCCCGGGGCCATTCAATTCATGATCCAGAAAGTGCACGTGCGCGTCGCAATGCTCGCCTGCTTAGTCCTGTTGTCGGTCACACTAACGTTTTCCCAACAGAAAGAACGTACCCGCAAACCAGAGGCCACGCAGAAAGACGCCACCGCATCCGAGTTGGCGGCACAAGACAATAAAGACGAAAAGAATGAAGGCGACCCGTTATTTCGGGGAATGAAATACCGTTCGATCGGCCCTTACCGTGGCGGACGCTCGCTCACCGCCGCTGGAATTCCCGGCGACCCCACCACCTACTACTTCGGCGCCACCGGTGGCGGCGTCTGGAAGTCGACCGATGGCGCGAACACCTGGTTTCCAATTTTCGATAAAGACGGCTCTCCCGGAATCGGCAGCATCGCCGTAGCCGTATCCGATCCCAACGTCATTTACGTGGGAACCGGCGAAGCCTGCATTCGTGGCAACATCACCCAGGGAGACGGCGTCTGGAAGTCGCTCGACGCCGGAAAATCCTGGAAGAACGTGGGCCTGAAAGATTCGCGCGCCATAGGCAAAGTGATCGTGAATCCAAGCAATCCAGATATAGCTTTTGTCGCCGCGCTCGGTCATCCCTTCGGTCCGAACACGGAACGCGGCGTGTTCCGCACCACCGACGGCGGCAAGACCTGGGAGAAGGTTCTCTACAAGAACGAAAACACGGGCGCCATCGATGTGGTTTTCGATCCCAAGAATCCACACATACTCTTCGCCTCGCTATGGGAAGCTCGCCGCACGCCATGGACCCTCTCCAGCGGCGGCCCGGGCAGCGGCATCTATCGCTCCTCGGATGGCGGCGCGACCTGGAAGCAGCTGCACGAGCAAGAACACGGCCTTCCCAAGGGTCCCTACGGACGCATCGGTTTGGCGGTCGCCGCGAACTCCGAACGCGTCTATGCGCTCATCGAAGCCAAAGAGGGCGGGCTGTACCGCTCCGACGACGGCGGCGATACGTGGGATCTGGTCAACCGCAGCCACGGACTATTTCAGCGCGCGTGGTACTACATGCACATCATCGCCGATCCGCAGGACGCCAACACCGTCTACGTTGCGGACGTGGAGTTCTTCAAGTCCACCGACGGCGGCCGCACCTTCAATAAGATTAAAGTTCCGCACGGCGACAATCACGGGCTGTGGATCGATCCCAAAAATACGAAGCGCATGATTGCCTCCGATGATGGCGGTGTTACCGTCAGCATGGATGGCGGCAAGTCGTGGACTCGCGAAGACAATCAGCCAACGGCGCAGTTCTATCACGTCGTCACCGACACGCGGACGCCCTATTACGTCTATGGCTCACAGC
>JBAVAA010000405.1:0-1524 GCA_049585515.1 Terriglobales bacterium
GTCCAATCGCCGCTGGTCGTCAGTGCGTCAAAATTCGAGTAATTCGGCGCCTGAATATTCAGGTTTCCCAGCGGAATCGAGTAAGGGTTGCCGGACAGGAAGTCTCCAGCCTTGTCCTGCGATGCGCCATCGTACACCGTCAGCGTTTGCGGGCCCGTTGCCTGGTTGAAGCACGCGTTGTCGGCCGAAGCGTCCACCTGCGAGGGAGAAACCGGCACATACTTCGTGAAGATCCCCGAGTTGTTCGCGCTCAGGTTGGGAACCGTGCCTAGAGTCGACATGCCGGCCGCAGTCGGCGTGCACAGGAAGTACGAACCGCTTTGGCCTGTCGTCTGTCGCTCAAAGTTGCCAAAGAAGAACAGCCTGTCCTTCTTGATCGGCCCGCCTGCCTGGCCGCCGTAACGGTTGAAGTCATAACGCGGGTTCGGGACTTTGCCGCCTTCGATCGCATTTACGGCATTCATATTGCGATTCTGAAAGAACTCGTACGCCGAGCCATGAATCTTGTTGGTTCCGCTGGTTACGATGGTGTTGAACTGCCCGCCCGCAGAATGCCCGAACTCCGGCGAAAACTGGTTGGTAACCACAGTGAATTCGCCCACTGCATCATTGGGGACATAAACCAGGGGTCCGGTCACCGACTTGTTGTTGTTGTCGATGCCTTCAATGGTGTAGTTATCCGCGCGCGGCCGCTGGCCGCCCACCGAAGGTCCCGTGCCGGCGCCCACCGCGCCGCTCGAAGCCACCCCCGGCACCAGCAGCGAAAGATTCAGCACGCCGTTGCCTACTGTGGCCGTCGGAAAGTTCTTCAGCTCCTCGGTTTCGAACGAGGTCTGCAATTGAACCGTCGTCGTGTCCAGGGCCGACGCGGCTTCGACTGAAACCTCGACATTGGTCGACGTGGAAGCAACGGGCAGTTCAATCCTCGCCGTAGCCGTATTATTCAGCTTCACTTCGAAGTCCTTCAAAGTGAAGGTCGAAAAACCTGTGGACGTACCAGTGATATCGTACTTGCCGGCCGGCAGATTGGGAATGTGAAACTCGCCTTCGGCGTTGGCCTTGGTCGTGGTGATCACGCCCGTCTCAGTGTTCTTTGCACTGACGTCCGCCCCCGGAATGGCCGCCCCGCTCTTGTCGGTTACTGTGCCTACAATGTCACCGCTGGTCGCTTGCGCCCAGGTGGTAGTGGTCCCGACGAACAGAAGCCCGACCGTCAACAACACAGACAGGATGTTCTGCACGCCACTTTGCTTGATTGCTCTGAAAAGACTGGTCGACAGAATGCGGCGAATTTGCTCAGGGATTTGCGGCACGCAGCTACCTCCTTGGAGATCGTGTGAAACGCGTTTTTTAAGCTTGGGGGAAGCTTTTTTGGGGAAACAAATGGCCAAAACACCGAGGCGCTCAAGCCCGATGCTTCCTGTAGCAGCTAGCGTGCCAAACTAGCGGCGTCCAGAAAAATTCACCGAATTACCTATGCTTCTCCATAATTTAGGGCTTGTGATATGGGTCACTCTCTAAGCC
>JBAVAA010000406.1:0-1838 GCA_049585515.1 Terriglobales bacterium
CTATAATCCCCTCATGTCATTTCTCCGGTTCCTCATGTTGTTGTCGCTCGTGGTCTGGCTCGGCGGCCTGATCTTTCTTGCCTTCGTCGAAGCGCCCATCGCCTTTTCGCCCGGACTCCTCCCCACCCGTCACGTGGCCGGATCGATCGTCGGACGCTCGCTCGATTTGCTGCACTACATGGCTATCGTTTCCGGAATCGTTTTCTTGATCGCGTCGATGCTCTACAGCCGGATGACCACGGGCAATCCGCGCCCGCTCGCAGCGCGGCACCTTCTGATAGCGCTGATGCTGCTTCTGACGGTCATCTCGCAGTACGCCATTTCTCCGAAAATGCACGCCATTCGCGCGGAGGTCGGCGTAATCGATAGCATCCCCCTCGACAATCCCCTGCGCCGGGAATTTGACCGTCTCCACGTGTGGTCGGAAAAATTCGAAGAAGCCATACTCTTGCTGGGATTGGTAACGCTGTACACGACTGCGCAGGCGCTGCGTTGACGCGCCAGCCCAATGATTTATTCTTTTGACTGACTGATAACTAACAACTGAGAGCTGAGAGCTGCCCCATGAAATCCGGCATCATAGGTCTGCCGCAAGTCGGCAAGACATCCCTATTTCGCATTCTGACGAAGGTTAACCTTTCCGCCCAGGCACATTCGAACCCCCGCGAAGCACATATCGGCGTAGCGAAAGTGCCCGACGAGCGCCTGGATAAACTCGCCGCTCTCTACAGCCCAAAGAAGCTGACGCACGCCTCGGTCGAGTACGTTGATGTAGGCGCCATCGGCCAGGACGCGCTCAAAGAAACTGCCTACATCGGCCATCTGCGCCAGGTGGATGCGCTCATCCATGTTCTACGGGCGTTTGAGAACGATGCGATTCCCCATGTTGGCCCGATCGACCCGCTACGCGATATCAAGAATGTTGAATTCGACCTGATGGTCAGCGACCTGGGCCAGATCGAAAAGCGGCTCGAGCGCCTCGAAAAAGACTTGAAGAAGATGAAGACGCCGGAACTGGAAAAAGAAAACGAGCTGCTGATCAAAGCCAAAGCCCAGATCGAAGCCGAAAAACCGCTGCGCGAAATGGAAATGTCGCCCGAGGACAAAAAGCGCATAAGAGGCTTCATGTTTCTAAGCGAGAAGCCGATCCTCTACGTGCTCAACATCGGCGAGAGCACCGAACTAGGCAAGGACCTCGAAGCGGCGGTAGCAAAATATAACCTGGCCGAAGTGGCGTCGCGCCCCAATGCCGGAGCCAGCGCCATCTGCGGCAAAGTGGAAGCCGAGCTAGCCGAGATGAGCGACGAAGATGCCGCCGAATTCCTGGGTAGCTACGGATTGACCGAAAGCGGGTTATCGCGGCTGATCCGCAAGAGCTATCATCTGCTCGGGCTGATCTCGTTCTTCACCGCCGGAGAAGACGAATGCCGGGCCTGGACGATCCCGCTGCACACGCGTGCCCAGAATGGGGCAGGAGCGATTCACACCGATCTGGAAAAACACTTCATCCGCGCCGAGACGATTCGCTGGGACCAGCTGCTGGAGGCGGGGTCGGAAGCTAACGCGCGTGCGAAAGGTACCCTGCGATTAGAAGGCAAGGATTACATTGTGCAGGATGGCGATGTGATGCATATACGGCATAGTGGATAGAAAGTACCCAGTACCCAGTACTCAGTACCCAGAAGACCATTTCGACGATGGCTCAGCATTTCAAAGATCTCGTGGCGTGGCAAAAAGCCATGGATATGGTGACGGAAATCTATAAACTGACGGACAGCTTTCCGAAGCAAGAGGTCTATAGCCTTACTAATCAAATCCGGCGTGCAGCGGTTTCGGTC
>JBAVAA010000407.1:0-2428 GCA_049585515.1 Terriglobales bacterium
GTCTTGAATCTAACGATTCGCGAAGCCCTGAAGTTCTTTGCCGATGTTCCGCGGCTCACGGAAAAACTGCGCGTGCTCGATGAAGTTGGCCTCGGCTATTTGCGTCTCGGCCAGTCGGCGACCACACTCTCCGGCGGAGAAGCGCAGCGCATGAAACTCGCCGCTCACCTTCAGCCGGGAACGCGCCCGCTCAGTCGTTCCGGGGAAGGCGGCGAAGCGCCCAAACGCAGGCGCCGCATGCTCTACATTTTCGATGAGCCAACCACCGGCCTGCACTTCGACGATGTCAGTAAGCTGCTTTCTGCTTTCCGCCGCCTGATTGATGCGGGAGGGTCCATCGTTGTCATCGAACACAACTTAGAAGTCATCAAGACGGCCGACTGGGTCATCGACCTTGGCCCGGAAGGCGGCGATCGCGGCGGAAACGTCGTGGGTTCGGGGCCACCGGAAGCGATCGCGGAGCTGGAAAATTCTTACACTGGACATTACTTGAAGCAGGTCTTGAACGGAAACGGCTTTAGCCATGGCGAGCAGTAGAGTTTTCAGGAAAGGACCAGTGAAGGTCTCTTATGGAGTATGCGAGAAATCGGTCGTCCCTACGGGACTTGAGGCATTTTTTGGCCGTTTCCCAGCGCTGAAGCGCTGGGCTAATTCCGCTCGCCCCTCCTGGGCTGGATATCTTCGCCCGTGAAACGTCTGGTTATCAACGCGATCCTGCTAATCGCAGTCTTGGCCTGCGCCGTCGCGCAAACTCACACCACCGTCCGTCATTACAAGGAACGCATTGACGACCAGCCGCCGGAAATCGCGCAGGCCGAAGATGCCATCCAGAAAAACGATTTCAGCGGCGCAGAAGCATTCTTGAAAAAGGCACTCGAGAAAGACCCCAACAATTACCAAGCATGGTTTGATCTCGGATTTGTCTTAAACCGTCTTGGCCGCGCCGACGAATCGATTGCTGCGTATCGCAAGTCCGTCGCTGCCAAGCCCGATGTTTTCGAATCGAACCTCAATCTTGGCCTGATGCTCGTCCGCGCCAACAACCCCGAGGCTGAGCAATTCCTGCGCGCTGCAACTACCCTCAAACCGACGTCGAATCTCGAGGAAGGTCAGGCCCGCGCATGGCTCGCGCTTGCGCACTTGCTCGAAAATCAGAAGCCGGAGGGGGCGTTCAACGCCTACCGCAAAGCTGCCGAACTCACACCCGAGGACCCAGAGCCGCACCTTTCTGCCGGTCTGCTGCACGAGCGGCAAAAAGAATTCTCTGACGCCGAAGCGGAATACAAGCAAGTCCTGACGCTCGATCCGAAAAGCACCGAAGCCGCTATCGGCCTCACCAACATTTACATGAAGTCCGGCCGCCTCGACGATGCCGAACCTCTGTTGCGCCGGCTGGCCGCCGAACGCCCGACTGACGCCGGCATTCATCTTCAACTCGGCCGTGTTCTTGAGGCAGAAGGCAAGAAAGACGACGCCATCGCCGAACTCCAGACGGCGATTAAACTCGCCCCCGCGGATGCCGGCGCGCAACGCGATGTTGCCGACCTTTACACGACGGCCGGAAAAAACGATCTCGCCGAGACCGCATATCGCGCGCTGGTTGCGGTGCAGCCAAAGGATCCGGAATTGCATCGCGCGCTGGGAAAAGCGCTTCTGCTTCAGAAGAAATTTCCTGAAGCCCAACAAGAGTTTCTGACGGCGCTCCGGCTAAAGCGCGATTGGCCCGACGTTTACGTCGATCTGGCCTTCGCTGCCAACGAGAACAAAAACTATGAACTCACCATCAGGGCCCTCAATGGACGCGCCATGTTAAATGCGGAGCTGCCCGACATCTGTTTCTTTCTTCGCGCCACCGCTTACGATCACCTCCATGACAACAAACAGGCCGCCCTCGATTATCATCACTTTCTGGAGGTTGCGAAGGGAAAGTATCCCGATCAGGAGTGGCAGGCCACCCACCGCCTGATCGCCATCGAACCAAAGAAGCGGTGACTGCCACGAAATGATTGCACTAAGATGACTGCCATGCGCCGATTTGCCGTAACCATGCTTCTCCTCGCACTCGCCTCCGGCTACGGCGTCGCCCGCGACGAAACCATAGACGAACTCAAAGCGCGAGTCGAAAACGCTCGTCCTGAGGACCGTCCCGAACTGTGCATTCAGGTCGCTCATCATCAGCTACGCAATGCCGACAAGTTGTACACCGAGGGCCAGGTTGACCAGGCTCGCGCCGCCGTCGATGAGATCGTCATCTACTCCGAAAAGGCGCGCGATGCCGCATTGCAAACCAGGAAGCACCTTAAGGATGTCGAGATCGCCGTGCGAAAAATCGCGGACAAGCTGCGTGACGTCAAACGCACTCTCGCATTTGACGATCAGCCTCCGGTGGACCAAGCCATCCACCGCCTGGAAGATATCCGTACCACGC
>JBAVAA010000408.1:0-1504 GCA_049585515.1 Terriglobales bacterium
GCAGGCCACCAGGATTGGCGTCGGTCTGCACCATCAGCGGCGGAACTGAGCTGATGAGCACCGCCTTGGATACGCGGCTCTCGCCGTGCCGGGCGATGTAGCGGACAACCTCGCCGCCACCAGTCGAATGGCCGACGTGAATCGCGTCGTGGAGATCGAGATGTGAGGTCAGCGCGGCCAGATCATCGGCGTAGTGGTCCATGTCGTGACCGTCGCCGGTCTGCGTAGAGCGGCCGTGCCCTCGCCGGTCATGGGCGATGACCCGGTAGCCATGCTGGCCAAAGAACAACATCTGTCCGTCCCAGTCGTCCGCCGTAAGGGGCCAGCCGTGACTGAACACTATCGGTTGTCCCGTGCCCCAGTCTTTGTAGTAAATCTTTGTTCCATCCTTGGTCGTGATCGTAGGCATCGTATCCTCCATTCTCAGGGTTGACTTTTCTCGGTGGATGTCGAGGCTTCCGCCAGCGGAAGCCATATCTGAAAACGTGTATCTCCGGGTTTGGAATCGACGTGAATACTTCCCCTGTGTTTCTTTACAATCCGTTGAACCGTATCCAGCCCCAGTCCTGTTCCCTCCCCGACTCCCTTGGTCGTGAAGAACGGCTCAAATATATGCGTCTCAATCTCGGGCGTGATTCCGGGGCCGTTATCGCCGATTTCCACTACGACGTGTCCATCGTCGCGATAGCTTCGCACGCGAAGTTCGCCTTTTCCACCCATCGCGTCGATAGCGTTATCGATGATGTTGGTCCAAACCTGATTGAGCTCGCTGCCGAATGAGTTTACCAACAGCGGAATCTTCTGATAGTCGCGCTGTACCACCACTCCGCGTTTGAGCTTGTGATTCAGAATGGTGAGCGTAGTTTCCAGGCTTTTCACGATGTCGACATTTTGCAGGGGCGCCTGGTCCATGTAGGTGTATTCCTTGATGGCGCAAACGAGATCGGAAATTCTGGACGTACTGCTTTCGATTTCGTTCAGCAGGTTCCAGATCTCGACCGTGGCAGCGATTCTGACAAGCGCGGCACGTGCTGTACCTGCATCGAGAGCCCCGAACAATGATTCCAGAACTTCCGGCTTGACGTTCTTCTTTGCCAAATCGGCTGCCAGTTGCCACAAGTCGTTCTGGCCGTGACTGCGCAACAAGGAGTCTAGTTGCTCTTCCAGATCGCTGGTAGCGAGCACGTCGGGTGGGGGCTCATTATGCTGCGTAAAGGCCGCTTCCAATTTCTCAATCTCCGCTTTCTGCGCGGCGGTAAGATCGCGCCGGCCCAGCTCGAGACTCGCATCCTTGATTTTTTTCAGGGTAGTACGTAATTGGCTGGTGGCGCGCTTGGCGGCGGAGGCGGGATTATTGAGTTCATGAGCCAGACCCGCGGAAAGCTTGCCTAGTCCCGCCAAACGGTCGCGCTGTTGTTCCATCCGAGTGGTCTCACGGATACGGTCGGCCATCAGGCCGACAAGGCGTTTGGCTAGTTCCGGCATCTTCTGCACAAGCTCGGGA
>JBAVAA010000409.1:0-3580 GCA_049585515.1 Terriglobales bacterium
TTTCCTGAAGGCTGAGGGTCGACTCTACTCTTTGGCCGTAATTCCCAAGCTTTTCATTTTGCGATGCAGATGGCTGCGCTCCAGGCCAAGGACTTCCGCGGTGCGGCTGATGTTGCCATGATTTTCGTCCAGTTTCTTGAGAATGTAATCACGCTCATAAGCTGCGCGCGCCTGATGCAGGGTGGAACCTTCGCTCGCCGCAACGCGGCGGTTGCCGTCTCGGTGCACCAAGGGCGGGAGATGTTTGCGGTCAAAGCGTGAGGTGGTGGGATTCATAATCACGATGCGCTCGATCACATTGCGTAGTTCGCGGACATTTCCCGGCCAGGCATAGCGCATCAGAACGTCGATGGCATCGTCCGTGATTTCGCGGGGACGGCGGCCATATGCGGACGCGAATTCTTTGAGAAAGTATCGCGCAAACAGCGGAATATCTTCCTTGCGTTCACGCAGCGGCGGCACCACAAACGGAATCACGTTCAGGCGATAAAAAAGATCCTCCCGGAAGTTCCCCTTGGCGATTTCTTCTTCCAGGTCTTTGTTGGTGGAAGCGATTACGCGGACATCCACGTTTAGGGGATCGTCGCTTCCCACCGGGATCAACCGCTGTTGTTCGAGCGTGCGCAGCACCTTTGACTGCGTCTTCAGACTCATGTCGCCGACTTCATCCAGAAACAGAGTCCCGCGATCGGCCCTTTGAAACTTGCCTTCCTTGTCGGCCGTGGCTCCCGGAAACGACGATTTGCGATGCCCGAACAGTTCGCTGTCGATCAGGTCTTCAGGGATGGCGGCGCAGTTCACTTCGACAAACATTTCGTCTTTACGCAGGCTTTGAGTGTGGATGGCATGCGCAACCAGCTCTTTTCCGGTGCCCGATTCGCCATAGATCAACACGCGTCCGTTGGTGGGCGCCATCAATGCAATCTGCTGGCGGAGCGCTTTCATGGGAACGCTGTCGCCGACGATCACGCTTTGCGATTGCAGTTGTTTGCGCAGATCGACGTTCTCATGGCGCAGGCGCCGCGCTTCGATCGCATTTTTCACCAGGATGAGCGTCTTTTCGAGCGATAACGGTTTTTCCGCGAAGTCGTAAGCACCGAGTTTGGTGGCGCGCACCGCCGTTTCAATGGTTCCGTGGCCAGAGATCATGATGACTTCGGGCGGGTGCTCCATCTCCCGGATCTTCTCCAGCACTTCCAGGCCGTCGATTCCGGTCAGCCAGACATCGAGCAGGATCAGGTCGAAGCTGCTTTTGCGGAGCAGTTCGACGCAGTCTTCACCGCTCGGGCTGACGCTGATTTTGTAGCCCTCGTCTTCGAGGATGCCGCGCAGGGACTCCCGGATGCTGGATTCGTCATCGACGATGAGGATGTGTGCCATCGTTTAACTCTCAACTTCGAAATCCAGCGCCTAAAGGCGCACCCCCGCTCATTTTTCGGCGCGCCTAAAGGCTTGCCCTGATACGAATCACTTGTTCACAAGCGTTCAGCTTGCCGCCGGAGCACTGACCGTCTCGAGCGCCACGGGCAACTCGATCACAAAGCGGCTACCGACGGGCTTGTTTTCTTCGACGCGGATCGAACCGCGGTGGTCTTCCACAATTCTGCTTACAATCGCAAGGCCCAATCCCGTACCGCGCTGCTTGGTAGAAAAATACGGCAGGAACAGCCGTTCTTTGACGTCACGCGAAACGCCGTGGCCAGTGTCGGAGACGGCCAACTCGACCGCATCGCGGCTGTCTACGAGCGAAGTGGAAATCGTGATCTCTTTCAGGATCGCATCATGCATCGCTTCGGCGGCGTTATCGACCAGGTTGGCAATCGCGCGCTTGATCGCCTCCGGATCGGCCATAACCGCCGGCAGATCGTGCGCCAGTGCGGTTCGCACGCGAATACCTTCCAATCGCCCATTGAACATGAGGAGCGCGTTTTCCACCAGCGTATTCAGGCTGGCGGGTTGCGGGCGCGAGGCGGGAAAACGCGCCAGTACCGAGAATTCGTCCACTAGCTCACGGACGGTGTCGACGGCATTACGGATGGTTTCGGCGCAGGTGCGAATCACTTCGACCGAGGCTGCGTCAGGCACAGTGCCCCGCATTAGATGTCGATGAATGCGTTCGGCGGAAAGCGCGATTGGGGTGAGCGGGTTCTTGATCTCATGCGCCACGCGGCGCGCTACCTCGCGCCAAGCCGCCTGTTTCTGCGCTCGCAGGAGATCCGACAGATCTTCGAACACCAGCACGTATCCTAATCCTTCGGCGGCGTGGCTGAGCGCGGAGACGGTCACGGCAACGTTCAACTGCGCTCGGGGCAGTGCAAGTTCGATGTTGGCAGCAGTGATGCCCATACGATCAGCGCGGCGGAGCAGCGGTTCCAGGTCCTCAAGCACGTCGGCGGGAATCACGTCTCGCAACGGCTGATTCACCAATGCCGCAGGGCTGACATAGTCACTCCGCTCGAGGAAAAACATTCGCGAGAATGCTGCGTTTGCCAGCGTCACGCGGCGCGCGGCGTCAATTGAAATCACTCCCGTCGGAAGACTCTCAAGGACCGTTTCGATGTACTGGCGTCTCCCTTCGAGCGCTTCATTGGCGACGACCACATCGCGGCTCGAGGCTTCGATCTGGCGCCGGCTGGATTCGAGTTGTTCGGCCATGCTGTTGAAAGACTGCACCAATTCCGCCAGTTCGTCGGTGGCCCGGATATCGACGCGATAGTCCAGTTGACCCTTGGAAATGGCTTCCGTCCCCGCCGCCAGCGCGGCCACCGGCCGGTTGACCAGCTTCGAAAGCAACAAGGCAAGCCAGGTGGAAGCGAACAATACGAGCACAGTGAGCAACAGAAGAAATCCGATATAAGTCCGCCGAAACAATTTTCGTTTTGCCGCCAGTTCGATGTAGCGCTGCTGACTCTCCTGAATTTGCCTTGCCGTTTCGGCGAACTTTGGCGGCAGCGGCATGGCGACTACAACAGCGCCGTTTGTAATGGGAGCCGCTCCCAGGATGTAATCCGTTGAGCCCCACTGAAAGTGAGGGTGCGTTCCACGCAACGCCAACTGCAGCGGGAACCGGGGTTTCATGTCGTCCCAGCGGGCCGGCAGGTTCAGACTGGTGGCCGCGTTGCCGTTTGCCATGGCCAGAACGAATCCGCCCTGCAGCGCGGGGATGTGTTCGCGAAGCTCTTCCATCGCTGAGGAAAAGTCTCCGCTGGCAAACGCTTTTTGAAATTCCTCCGTCTGGGCGATGGATTGGGCTTCCGAGGCCGCGCGCTGTCCAGCGTAGTCATAGAGCAGAGCCGACATAGCCGCGGTATCCGCGCGGACCTCCTCGACCGGCTGGGAAAACCATTTGTCGATCGAGCGGTTCATCAACCCGTAGGAGAACCAGAACATCATAATCACGGGCAAAAACGACAACAGCAGGCTGACCACCACCAGGCGGGTGCGAAACTTTGAACCAGCCACTCCCTGCCGCCGTTCGGCGTAGAGTTTGAGAAGATTGCGTCCGAGAACGAAGGTCAGCGCCACGAAGGCGAGAAAAACCAGGCCGCCCAGTCCGGTAAAAAACAGGATTTGCTCATTG
>JBAVAA010000410.1:0-1959 GCA_049585515.1 Terriglobales bacterium
CGGCACGGTTTTCCTGGAGAATGCGCGCCTGGATTCCATTGGTTCTTACCTGCCCCATAGCTCGCAGAAAGTTTGGCGAAAGGCCGACGTGTTGGGTCGGCGCCAAACGCTCATCTTCCAGTAAGTAGAACCAGGCCGCCTTCGCTCCCACGATTGCTTTCAGCTTTTCCAAAGCCGCCTGCACCAATGGGCCACGATTCTGGACGCGTCCAATCGTCGCCGCCAACTCATTCAACACCGCGAGACGCCGCGTGCGCGTGCGCGAATCATCCAGCGTCAGCAGCAGTATGCTCGAACCAAACAGCACCTCCGCCAGCAGGTAGGCTTCACTTGGAATGTGGCTGGCAAAGGGAGGCCAGTTTAAGTTCAAGGTCAGCAGACCGGCGCCAAACAGGAAAGAACCCAGCCCGATACGCCCCAGTCGGCATCGCAGCAGTTCGAGGGCGGCTCCGGCTGCGATCAGCCGGCAGGCCAGGTCCAGCCCCAGTTCGAATGGTTTTGAATCCGGAAAATAAAGGGGACGCATGGCGGCACAAACCATCGCCACCCATGAGACGGCGAGCACCACCGCCAAGGTTCGGCGCGCCCGCACCGACAACAGCGCCGCCGTTGCAAATAACCCGATCGCCAATACAAAATCGGCCTGAGTGAATGCGGCGATCGCCTTCGAGGGAGCATGCTGCTGGCTCGCGCCCGTGGCCCAGAGAAATGCCCCATAGGTCAGCCAGGCCGCTCCCCAGAGCAGCAGGTATCGGTGCCGGAAAGCGCGGAAAAAGGCCAGACTGACCACGACTACAATCAGAGCGGCCATTTCCCGCGCCGTCCACCACGGAACGGTCAGCACACCAACCGAACTCGCAAATGCGCCGGCAGGAATCATAGATAGCCCGGAGATAAGCGTACGAACCCCTAAGATTCTAAGTATCACGCTCGCTAAGACGCGCCGCACGGATTTCCGTCTCCATTTGGTTACTTTCGGAATGTGAATTCGTGTCCTAAAATGAGCGATACATTACTTAGCACCATGCCTAATGACCGCATTCTCGTCGTGGACGACGAGGAGACAATCCGTGAGATTGTTTCTTCGATGTTGGGCGGAGCCCATTTTCAGACGCGTCAGGCCTCCAGTGGCATTGAAGCGCTCTCCATTCTGGAATCGGGCGACCCATTTGATCTCGTGCTCTCGGACCTGATGATGGCAGAGATGGACGGGATTGCCCTTTTGGAGCGTGCCAAGGAACGTTATCCGGACATGCCGATCGTGATGGTTACGGCCGTCCACGATATTCAAGTAGCACTGCAGGCTCTGCGCAACGGAGCCTACGATTACCTGTTGAAACCATTCGAGCGAGAGCAACTGCTGGCAACGGTCCGCCGGGCGCTTGAGAATCGCCGCCTGAAGCGTGAGAACGATGCCTACCGCACCAACCTGGAGACGCTGGTTGCCGCCAGAACGCAGCAATGGAAAGCGGCGCTCTCCAGCCTGGAAAAGTCCTACGACATCACGCTCGAGGCCCTGGGCGATGCGCTCGACCTGAAAGACGCCGAAACCGAAGGCCACTCCAGGCGTGTGACCGCCTACACCATCGCGATAGCGCGCAAGATGGGACTGGCCAAAGAAGAGGTTGACGTGATCGCCCGCGGCGCGTTCCTGCACGACATTGGCAAGATGGCGATTCCCGACGACATTCTGCGCAAGCCCGGCAAGCTGACCGTCCAGGAAATGGACATCATGAAAGAGCACTGCTACCGCGGCTACAAGATCATCTCCCGAATCCCATTTCTGGCGGAGGCTGCCGAAATCGTTTACTCCCACCAGGAGTTCTTTGACGGCAGTGGCTATCCGCGGGGCTTGAAGGGCGACGAGATCCCGCTGGGCGCCCGCATCTTTGCAATTGCCGATACGCTGGACGCCATGCGATCCGACCGCCCTTATCGTAAGGCGCAAAGCATCCAGGC
>JBAVAA010000411.1:0-5957 GCA_049585515.1 Terriglobales bacterium
CAGCGCCGTCAGCGCCTTTTCGCCGCCGGAGAGCAGCAGAACGCTTTGCATCTTTTTGCCGGGAGGCGAGGCGACCACGTCAATGCCGCTCTCCGCGCTGTTTTCGAGATCGGTCAGGCGCATGAACCCGTGTCCGCCTCCGAATAGCTTGCGGAAAGTGGCCTGGAAGTTTTCGTTGATCTTGTTGAACGCTTCTTCAAACTTCTGTCGCGAGACTTGATCGATTTCGCGAATCGTCGCTGCGGTGTCGGCAATGGCGTCGAGCAGGTCTTTTCTTTGCGTTGAGAGGAACTGGTGGCGCTCCGCGGTTTCCTTGTACTCTTCGAGGGCCATCATGTTGACCGGGCCCATGGCGTCAAGACGGGCGCGCATTTCACGGTGGGCCTGATCTCCGGTGGCGAGTTCATCGCCGGTAACCAGCGGAATCGGAGTTTCAGACTGCGCCTCCGCTATCAGAGCCAGGCGTTCCACGCCAAGTTCGTTCAGGCACGTATCGGCGAGATGCTGCAGGTCGGATTGCAGCTTGGCGGCGGTTGCCGATAGTTCACCACGCCGGTCGCGTGCGAGATCGAGCTGCTGACGCGTGTTCCGCAGAAGCTCGTCAATTTCGGCGAGTCGCGTTCGCACTTGCTCAGACTCAAGCTGGAGCAGGCCTTCGCGGGCTTCTCCAGCATTGCGTTCGGCTTCGAACTGCACGAGTTGATCGGCCAGTTGGATGTTTTCATTCTGCCTTTGGGCGATTTCTGCGCTGGCGGATTCCATTTGAGTTTGCAGCACGCTGGCGCGCTCCCGCATCTCGGAGACGAGCGCTTCGATGCGCTGGAGCAGGGTTGTCGCGGAACGATGACGTTCTTCCAGCGTGGCCACGCGAGCGCCACGCTGCGAGGTGGCTTCAACGGCCGCGTCGCGCTGACTGCGCAGTTCGGCAAGCCTGCCTTGCGCGGCGGCTAGTTGCGTTTCGAACTGCGAACGCGACTGTTCGATCGTCGCCAACTCTGTTTGCCGCGCTGCGATCAGGCTTTCCTGCTCGTGACGCTCTGCCGCCAGCCGTTGCAGTTCGCTTTCACTGATTGCAATCCGTTCCCGCACCCGCGACATCTCACTTTCCAACTGTTGCAACAAATGTCCGGATGTCATCGCCTGTTTCTCGGCATCGCGTTTTTCGTATTCGAGGCGATCAAGCAGGGAAGTTTGCTCCTTGATCTCGCGACTCAAGGTGAGCGCCAGCATCTCTTTCTCGCGCAGCGCTCGCTCCAGTTCCTCGAGCACGCGCAGCACGTCGCGCAACTCGCGCTTCATCGAAAGCGGGCCCTCGCTGCGCTGCTTGCCTCCGGTGACGGTCACGTTGTGAAAGCATTCGCCAGTTTGCGAGAGAAAGAATGCGTCTGGACTGGAGAGTGCGAGCTCACGCGCCACTCCGGGATCGGGCACGATGTAGCCATTCCCCAGCTTCGGCAAAATCACTTCTAACGATTTGCCGAATCCGTTCAGCACGCGAATCGAGTTCTTCAGGGGGAGGACTGTGTCGTTGAGCGGCGAATAATGATGGCTTTCATCCGCGGAAAAAGAAAACTTCGCCTGCGAGTCTTCCGGATGCACGAGGAAGGTAGCGCGGCCGTTGACGTCGGAGCGCAGCAGGCGCAAACCTTCATCGGCCGCGTCCCACGACTTGACCACGACGAAGTTCAGTTCGTCGCGCAGAAAGTCTTCGACCACGCGCTCGTAACGCGGCTCAACTTCAAGAAAATCGGCGAGCACGCCGGCGGGAGTATTGCCTCCCTGCATCGCTCCCGATTGAAACAGGCGGCGCACCGACTCGGTGGAATAACCGTGCTCGGCGATGACCGCTTCGAGCGATCCCCTTTTGCCGAGCGCGGTGGCGTATTCGGAACGGATCGAATCGAGATGCTTCTTGGTGTCGCTCTCGGCAGAACGCTTCGTTTCGAGGGTCTCGCGCAGGCTCGCGATTTCAGCGGCTAATCCCGTGGCTCGCTGGGAGACGCTTTCGAATTCGAGGGCGATCTGGCCGCGTTGTCCGCCGAAAGTTTCGGATTGCGACGAGGCGGTTGCAATCTCAGAGCGTAAGCGCTGCTCCTCGCGGCCGATTCCGGCGAGGCGTTCCTCAGATTGCGTGAGCTGATTGCGGAGGTTGGACGCTCTGCCGACGACCTCGAGAATGGCGGTGCGGTGCGATTCCTGTTCCTGTTCGAGTAGCGCCAGATTGGCGGCTGCGCAGGCCGTTTCCTGCTGGCTGAGAACGAGTTCCTGCTGGGCCGCGGCCAGATCGGCGGCGGCGGAGTCGAGCAATTGGCGGTGGCCATCGCGTTCTTCTTCGAGAGCCATGAGGCGATTTTGCGCTTGCGCCAATTCTGCTTCCGCGGATGCGGTGCGCACGAACAGTTCGGCGCAGCGCTCTTCGTTGGTTCGGATGCGCGCTTTTCCGCGATCGCCTTCGATTGCGATCTGATTGAGGCGCTCGCGATTCTGCCGCGTCTCGGTCTCGATCGCATAGCCGCGCTGCGTGCGCTCGGAATGCTCCGCTTCGGACTGCTGCACTCTTTCGGTTTGCTCGCGGATTTCTTCGCCCAGTTGATGGATCTGGCTATCGAGGGCCACGCTTTCCTGGTCCATCTGGGTGAACTTGCTGGCGAGGACGATTCGCAGCTTGGCGCGCATTTCGTCGCGCAGTTTGGCATAGCGCTCAGCCTTACTGGCCTGGCGTTTGAGCGAGTTCATCTGGCGCGTGACCTCTTCGAAAATGTCGTTCACGCGGTTCAGGTTGGTCTTGGCGTCTTCGAGACGCGCTTCGGCCAAGCGTTTTTTCGTCTTGAATTTCGTGATCCCGGCCGCTTCTTCGATGATCGCTCGCCGGTCGGTGGGACGGCTGCTGAGGATCTGGCCGATGCGTCCTTGCTCGATGAGCGCGTACGATTCCGGCCCGAGGCCCGTGCCCATGAACAGTTCCTGAATGTCGCGCAGGCGGCACAATTTTCCGTTGAGCAGATATTCGCTGTCGCCGCTGCGGAACAGGCGGCGGGTGACGTGAATTTCTCCAGCGTGATGTTGCTGCTGGAATTTTCGGCGGCGGATTTTCAACACTACTTGGGGGCCAGAGACGGAGATGGCGACCGAGTTTGCCGATGCTTCCGCAGCCGACGCCTCGGCCTCGGCCGCCGACAACGCTGCTGAAGCCATTTCAGCTTCCACTTCTTCAGTCTTTCCAGGTTGCGCCTCTGCGACGGCTCGTTCTGTTTCCGCCGCTGCCTGCGCGCGAATCTCGGCCTCGTCCCAGTTTTCGTCGTCGCCGGTTCGTGATGTCGGGAGGTCGTCCTGAATCTCGATCTCGGTGGGAGCGTTGGTGTCTGGGCCGGCGTAGATCTCCGGATCGATTAAACTCAACGACACTTCCGCCATACCGGTGGGGTTGCGGTCGCGCGTGCCGGAGAAAATCACGTCTTCCATGCGGGACCCGCGCAGCGATTTGGCCGACTGCTCGCCGAGCACCCAGGAAATCGCGTCGGCGATATTCGACTTTCCGCAGCCGTTGGGACCGATGATAGCGGCGATGCCTTCGCCGTGGAACTTCAGTTCGGTGCGATCGCAGAACGACTTGAATCCGAGGATTTGCAGCTTCTTGAGTTTGAGCAAAATGACTCCTTCGTGGGCGGACACTGTGATCCGCGGACTCGGTTTGCGCTGGCTGGAATGCGCGGCAAATAGAATCCCGGGGCAGCTTCTGGCTGTTAACTCCCGAGGTTCCTCGCTGGTCTTGCCGTGGATGCCATCCCTGGGAATTCAGATGTCATGCCACGCTTTCCAGACACTCTAATGGCGAATACGGGGACGGGTCAAGTAATAAAACACCACATATAGGGGTACTCATCCAAAGACCGCCTTTAGTTGCACACACACTACAGCTATTAAGCGGATTTCTGGTGAGGAATAAAAGGTGGGAAAAACCGCGAGAGCAAAGAAACTCTACCTCTGTCCGGCGGGAGATTCAAGGGCAGGTGGGTCTCAACAACCTCAACCATATCTACGGGAGCGCTAGGTCGCGGTCATCAGTTTGATCGAGCTTAGGGTCGTCCGCGGGCCCCTGGAAGGGCAGCGAGCAGAGGTCGCGCAAAGGAGCGATCGACATCTTTTTGCCATTCCACACTACCGGGACGGCACCCGGTTTGGACAGCAACTCAGGCCGCAAATGGAGACGAATGCTCTTGACGTCGTGGCTATGGATTTCAATGGTATTGTCAGCCTTGACGCGAGCGTCTATATCAGATTTGCCAGGCTTCCCCTGCAGAATCTCGATCCAGTATGCGCGGGCGGCGATTGCATCCAACTGGGTCAACACAACTGTGCGGGGAAATGGATTGCGGAGCCTGTTCTTAAAGAAGGCCAGCGTCAATCCATCGTCCGACTGCAGAGTGATGTCGTGTCCGCGTTTGGGAAGGATACTGATCTCTGGCTCAAAAACCGGATGCAGGCCTGTCAGGGCAGCATGGGTAGCGGTGGAACAGTCGGGTGGGATGAGCGGGTCATCCGCGCCGTGGACGAAGAGCAGGGGAAGATTTCCGAGATTTGGCAGTCCGGCTTTGACCTGCTGGTTACACTGGCCCGCGCCCATTAACGAAACGACTGCGGCGAAGCGCTGCGGCCATAGAGCAGCGAAATAAAGAGCGCCGGTTCCACCATTGCTGAAGCCAGCCAGATAGACTCGATCGGGATCTACGTTATAGCGTTGCACGACATCGTTCAGGACAACTTCGAAGCGGTGCGCAACCTCCGGCTTCCACCAGTAATCGGAGGCCTGGGGATATAGGACCAGATAATCGGTTTCGGCGACGGCGTCTTCGGCGGAGTTGACGCCATCAATTGCGAACCCGCCCCCACCGCTAAGGTAAATCAGCAGGGGCGCGGGCCGGTCCTGGTGGTAGCTGAGCGGTACCCGGATGAGGTAGGGGATTCGCGGGTTGTCTTGGGTCGCCGCCGTGAGTTCGAATAGAGTTCCAAATTTTGCCGGCGGCGGTCTCAAGGGCGGCGGGCGGTGGCATTGGGAGAGTGATTCCTGATTCCCAATGCTGATCGACGGCCGGGCCAGCAATCCGACTTCGGTCTGCACTTGAGCGCTGGTACTTTGCTGCAATTGGCTGAGAATTGCAGGTTCGACCTCGATCTTTCGCCGCAAAGCCACCGCCAGGCCCAGCGCCTGCGAGGCGGGGTCGCCGGATATTAGAACTGGCGCGAGTTGCGCGGCGGAAATCGATAATCCCGGCGTCAGCAGGATCGCCTGCAGCGCTCCTTGACGCGTATCCGCCGAAGCCAGCCAGCTTTCGAGAAGTTCATTTCTCACCCGCGATTCCAGTTCCATCCGGACCGTTTCGTGTACTTTGGAATCAAAGTTCACGTAGCTTCCGTCCAACGTCACCTGCTCGAGGACGCCCGATTCGGGCGACCACCAGTAGCTCAGCTGGAGCGACCTGTCCGGCGATGTTCCTTCGACGTGATGGCAGAGTTTCCCGTGAATGGTTTCGTCTCCCGCCCAACGGAAATCGAACCCCAGCAGGGTCCTGTCTTGCCAGGCTTCTCCCTTAGTCAGTCGAATAGGCGGAAGAACTAATACTTCATGGAATGCGCCGAGCAGGTGGCTATAAGTTTCGCGGGCCATTTCCCACGAGTAGCGCGGTTCTCCGGCGGCCGAGATTTCCATCGCTTCAGAAAAACGCGTGGGACGCTTCTGCATACGCTGGTTAAAGTCAGACTGCTCGCGGGCCAGTCTGTCCTTGCCATTGGCGCGGTATTCCGTGAGCTCCGCGGATTCGCGATTTCGCTGGAAACCGAGAATAACGCCTCCGGCATTTACTTCAGCCACCAATACATGGGTGCGAATCCGTGCTTCGACGGTAGCAACCTCTCCGTCGCCTTGGGTTCGCCGCTGAAATGTGTAGACGTAGGTCAGG
>JBAVAA010000412.1:0-11543 GCA_049585515.1 Terriglobales bacterium
GCCATTCTGTTTTGGCGATGAGCGGCGAAGAATCGCTGGCTCAGGTCAATCGGGAATTGGCTCATCCCAAACTCAAGAATCTGAAGCGCGCTGCGGTCGTCATTGCCATTTATAGCTTCGTCTTCACCGGCCTCTCGGCTCTGTTGTCGGTCATGCTCATCCCCGATGCGGTCCGGGTTCCGGTTTACAAGGACAATCTGATCTCGGGCCTCGCCATGTTCATGTGGGGGCCCCTGCTGTTGCGCCTGATCTTCCGTGCGTTCGTGGTGGTGGTCGGCTTCCTCATTCTCTCCGGCGCTGTGAACACAGCCATTATCGGCTCCAATGGCGTCCTCAACCGTGTGTCAGAGGATGGCGTCCTCGCCGATTGGTTCCGCTTTCCCCACCGTAAGTACGGAACAAGTTCGCGCATCATCAATCTGGTGGTCTTGCTACAGGTTCTCACCATCGTGGCAAGCCGCGGCGATGTCTACGTGCTCGGCGAAGCCTATGCCTTCGGAGTGATCTGGAGCTTCACGTTCAACAGTCTTTCCATGCTGGTTTTGCGTTTCAAGTACAAGGGCGTTCGCGGCTGGAAGGTTCCCCCGAACGTGACCGTTGCCGGAATCGAGATCCCCATCGGCCTGCTTTCCGTCTTTCTCGTCCTGCTCGCGACGGCACTCGTGAACCTCGCTACCAAGTCCGTGGCTACGGTTGCCGGTGTTTCCTTCTCGGTGGTCTTCTTCGTGATCTTCACGGTTTCCGAGCACACCAACCGGAAGAAATACGCGCTCGCCAAGCAGCAAATGAAGGACCACTTCCAGTTGTTGCAGAGCGACACGGTCCAACGCGACTTGCTCGGCATACGCGCCGGCAATGTGTTGGTGCCCATCCGCGACTACAACACCATGTATCACCTTCGCTGGGTACTGGAACATACCGACACCAAGGAACAGGATGTTGTCGTAATGAGCGCTCGCATCAGCCAGTTTGGGAGTGCCGCCTATGGTCTTTCCACCGAACAGGTCTTCAATGACTACGAACAGACCCTATTTACGCGCGCCGTCTCCGTAGCCGAAGGTTTCGGCAAGAAGATTTCGCTGCTGGTGGTGCCGGCTCGCGACGCTTGGTCGGCCATCGCCCAGACCGCGCATAATCTCGAATCCTCGGCCGTCGTCGCAGGCGTCTCCAGCAAAATGACCCCTGCCGAGCAGGCCTTCAACCTGGGCAGCGCATGGGAAGCCATCCCAGACCCCAAACGCCAGTTTCTGCTGCAGATCGTCCATCCCAACGCCAATGTCGACACCTTCCGCATCGGTCCCCACACTCCCACCATGAAAAACGAGGATGTCGTGATGCTCCATCGTTTATGGTTGAAAATCACCCAGGAACCGGGACTGGCGAATGTGCACCATCACGACATTCTTACCGAGGCCCTGACGCGCTTCGCGAGAGATTATGGCGCCGAGGATCGGGAAGGCATTGTTCAGGAATTGCGGCTGCACGCCGATGCGGATCCCATGACGATTCGCCGCATCGCCGATCAGATTCCCACCGTCCGGTCCGAACCCACTCGTTCTGACAGCGACGGCGGACATGGAGACGATACTTCATCCAACCGCAAGATCGACGGCTCCGAATAGGGTTTGCTAACGGAGCGCCGGGCCCCTGCTATATTGAACGCGTTCACTTTTCACTTGACCGAGGGGGACGAACTATGGAATCTTATTGAACGTGTTCAATTCCGGCTTTAAGACTGCGCCGTTTATCTCTGCGCTGCCCGGTTCCCAATCTGAGGATGCACCGCTGGCGGCTAAGATCAGCCGCAGCGATGCCACCCGGGATCGTATCCTCGACACCGCAATTGGACTGTTCCGCAAAAGCGGCTTCGATGTAACGACCATGCGAGAGGTGGCCACCGAGGTTGGAGTAGCCCTCGGCCTCACATATCACTATTTTCCCAGCAAAGAAGCGCTGGTGATGGCCTACTACGAGCGGGTTCAGCATGAACATCGAATCGTCGCGCAAGCAAAGCTGCTGCAAACCGGTGCCCTGCGCGACCGCCTTGCCATGCTGCTGCATACCAAGCTCGACATCCTCAAAGACGACCAAAAACTCCTGGGGGCGTTGTTCCGCTATACGGGAAACCCAGAACATCCACTCTCGTTCTTAGGAAAGGCAACCGCCCGCCTGCGCGCCGATTGCATGAGTCTGTTCGCGGAAGCATTGCAGGCAGAGCGCTTGCCGGAAGACTTGCGCGAACTTCTTCCGCTTGTGATGTGGGCACTGCACATGGGCGTTCTGCTCTATTTCCTATACGACCCATCGCCGAACCTGAAGCAAACCCGCAAGCTCGCTGACGGTTCGGTGAAGCTGGTGGTTAATTTTCTCAAAGTAGCGAAATTCCCACTATTGCGTCCGGTTCGGCGTAGCGTGATGGGGTTGCTGCGCGAAACGAATTTACTTTAGTGAAAATGAAACGAGGAGACTGCGATGAGGCAGGAATCGTGGAAGTGGCTGTTCACGTGGCGCGGCCGCGTTCAGCGTAGGCCATACCTCATGGCGGGGACGGCACTCACGCTTTTAAAGTTCGCAAATCGACCGTTCGGTCGCCGCCCATTTTGGAGAATCATGGCGAATTTGGAACTACTTTTTCCCTCCACTGGAAGTCTCACTCTCCGAACTCGGGCTTCGTCAACCCAAGCTCTACGCAATCTTATGGGCGATCGCGATTCCTTTCTTTTGGATCGGCATTGCACTCACTTTCCGACGATTGCGCGATGCTGGCCGACATGCGGGGTGGATCTTCCTGTTCTTCGTCCCGCTGGCCAACCTGATGCTGTTTCTCTGGCTGTCATTTGCGCCAAGCACCACCAAACCGACTCCGGAAGATGTCGCAACGGACGAGTTGCGGAGGATGGCAAAACCGCGGCAAGAAGTTCTTGGCGTTGTGGTCGCTGTGGTGCTCGGCTTCGCGCTAGCGGTCTTCGGTACTCGGGTGCTGGTGCTTTATGGCTGGGGGCTATTCTTGGGAATACCATTCTTGACCGGTTTTGTTGCCTCCTGGTTCTTGAACGCGAAGGTAACGCGCTCGGGACTGGCGACGGTTGCGGTCAGCACACTCACACCCTTTCTCATTGGGGTTGCTTTGCTGAGCTTGGGACGTGAAGGGCTGATTTGCTTGCTGATGGCGGTTCCCCTAGCGATCCCGTTCTCCATTGCGGGTGGGCTGGTGGCCCGAGCCATCTTGCACCGCCGTCGCCATATGATTGCGCCTCCCTCCTTCGCTGCCTGCGTGGCGATACTTCCGCTCATACTGGCGATGTCCGCGGAGCATGCCGTCAATTCCGAACCGCCTGTTCTTTCCGTAACTACCAGTATTACTATTGACGCGCCGGTTTCCATCGTGTGGAGAAACGTCGTTGGCTTTCCCCCACTCGCGCCTCCCCAAGAATGGCTATTCCGGGCCGGTGTCGCCTATCCGACTTCAGGACAGATCGTGGGATCGGGGCCGGGCGCCGTGCGTCACTGCCATTTTTCGACCGGCGAGTTCGTGGAGCCAATCACCGTGTGGGACGAAAACCGGTTGCTGGCCTTCAACGTCTCGTCCCAGGCGCCAGCGATGCGGGAGTTGAGTCCATGGAAGATCACCCCGGCGCACCTTGAGCGCAACTACATGCGTTCGCTGCATGGCCAGTTCCGGCTGGTCGCTTTGAGTGGCAACCGCACGCTTCTAGAGGGGACGACGTGGTACCAAAACTACTTCTGGCCACAGGCCTATTGGCGGGAATGGTCGGACGCGATCGTGCATCGAATTCACTTGCGCGTCCTACGCCATGTGAAGGAACAGGCGGAGGCACACTAAGGGAACGGCACCGTTCCCCCGCTACCGCACTTTAGGCGAGTCCCTATCGGCAGCCTTCTGATCGTCCGCGTGAATGGCGCCATCCTCCTCTGCGTAGAAAGACCGATGTTCGCTGTCCAATTGCTTCGGCGTCATGGTAAGCACAAATTCGTCACGATTCGGACCTTCATGTTTCGGATGGAAGCTCACTGTATAGTCCCCTCGGTCGGTCGAGTGCGCCATTCGCTTGGTGAAGGATCCAGTCCCCGCCAAAGCCTCCAGCGAGTCCGCATACTTGCCATGGCGCTTCTTGTACACGTTCTGTGCCCGGAGTACCACTCGCATGTAGCCGAGCGCCTGTGCCTCTGAATCCGACCGGGCCGGATCTCCCGCAAACTGCGGCTTATAAGACGTCGCGGGTTGTGTCTGCGCCCGCGCCCATCCCGCCGCCATCATGCCAATAGCCAAAATCCCCACACAATACCGTTGCATCCTCCCTCTTTTCACCTCAAACCCTCCTCCAGTGCCTGTTTTTGTCAGTTACCCCCGTAATTTATCCGGCTCGGCAATCGTTTCAATTCCCTGCCGGATCAGGCAAGCTTGAACAGGATGCAATCCTAACAGGGATACCTTGATGAAAGCTGCCGTTGCCAGAAAGCCGCTCATTCGTGTCGCCGTAGTGGAGAGCGATCCCCTGCGGTTCGTAGGGTTCCGAGCCCTCTTTGACACCGAACCTGATTTGGAGTTGGTCTCCGCCTCTCTCGCCGACCTGGGCCAGTTGCAAGGCATCGATCTGGTGCTTCTGGGCAACCGTGGCGGCCAGAATTTATACGACATCATGGCCAGCATGAAGGCCATCCGTCCCGATCTTCGCATCATCGTAACCGGCTCCGGCATGGACGAAGAGAGCATCCTGAAAGCCATAGCTGCCGGCGCCAAAGGCTACGTTGACGAAGCCGCCTCACCCGCAGAATTCATCCAGGCCCTGCGCATTGTGCACCAGGGATCGGTATGGGCACCACGCCGCGTCCTTTCAACCTTCATCGAACGCGTAAGCGCTTCCCCTGGTCGCATCTTTCCCGCCGGACGAATCACTTTCACCGACCGCGAAAAGGAAGTTCTGGAGATGCTCGTAGCCGGACGTTCCAACAAAGAAATCGGCTCAGCGCTAGGCATCGAAGAGCGCACAGTAAAAGCACACGTAGCAAAACTGATGCGCAAAGTCGGAGTGCAGAACCGCATCGCCTTGTCCGTCCACGCGATTACGCATTCGCTAGTGACGGCGAAGTAGCCGTCAGCGCTCAGCCATCAGCCGTCAGGAAAACCGCGAGCCTGACCGGTTCGTCGATCCTCCCGACGGCCGACGGCTGAAGTTACTAAAGTCCAGTGACCCTCGTAATCTTGTCCCCTCTCGCCGCCTGCCGCATACTCGCCTCACCTACCACAGAACCTGGGAGACGGGGCTGGAAACGGAGATTAGGGTCGCCGATTTCAGCCCCGCATTTTTTTTGCACCCCGGAAATCCGGTTCAATCACTAGCCACAAAGTGTCATGCTGAGCGTAGACAATCCACCCGCGAAGCGGTGGATTGGCGGAGCCGAAGCACCCCATCCCCTTTTCCATCTCCGCTCCGCGACTATGAGAGAGCATCACCCTCGCCACTCCCGGCTATCTCCCGCCAGGCACCTGGCATCGAATAGAATCATAGACAAGAGATTTCCAACTCCCAAGTGAGGCATGATGCGAAATTCCCTCGTTCTGCTGCTGTTCTGTTGCCTGATGACCCCCATTCTTTTCGCGGATCAAGACACTAAGGCTCCCGAACCCAATACCAAGGCTTCTGGACGGGTTGAAGCCGCCGGCACCGTGCTCGACGAAATCCAGGCCGCCCCGGACAATCGAATCCCCGAAGAAGTATTGGCCTCGGCCGAGTGTGTGGCCGTGGTCCCGTCGCTGCTCAATGGAGGCTTCGTCTTCGGTGCCCGGTATGGCAAAGGTGTCGCCAGTTGCCGCACCGAAAAGGGCTGGAGCGCGCCCGCTTTTTTCACCATCGGTGGCGGCAGCTTTGGCTTGCAGATCGGCGGCCAGGCCACTGATGTCGTCATGCTGATCATGAACAAGAATGGCATGAATAACCTGCTCTCCAGCCAATTCAAGCTCGGCGGAGATGCCAGCGCCGCCGCCGGCCCTGTCGGCCGCCACGCCGCCGCCGACACCGATTGGAAGATGAGGGCGGAGGTTCTGACCTATTCCCGTTCCCGTGGCCTCTTCGCTGGACTCGAACTCTCCGGCGCCGTAATCAAGCAGGACAAAGACAGCACCCGCGAATTCTACGGCCACATGGTGCCCTTCAAAACATCTCTCAAGGGAGAAATCGAAGCGCCCCAAGCCGCCTACCCCTTTTTGAGCACGTTGGCAAAATGGGCGCAGCAGGCGTCGAAGTAAAAGAGTTCTCAGTTCGCGGTTCTCAGTTCCTAGTGCAGAGGCTTTGCGCTTCTCACTGAGAACCCGGAACTAAGAACTACCCACCGTGCGCGAACGCCTCGAATACGCTCTAGTCTGGCCTTGGATAAGAATCCTGGGCCTGCTTCCGCGTTCCCTCGCGCGGGCTGTCGCCATCAGCATTGGATTAACCGTCTACGCCCTTCACCGACGCTTGCGTCGCATCGGCCATCGCAACCTGGCCATCGCCTTTCCTGAAACGTCTACAAACGAGCGCGGCCGCCTACTGCGCGGAGAATTTATCTCCCTCGGGCGCCAACTCGCCGAAGTCTGCCTCTTTCCCCGCTACACCCGCGAGAATGTTTCGCGCGTAGTCGTCTATGACGGTTTCGAAAACTTCGAGCGCGCCTACGCTCGCGGCAAAGGCGTCCTCTTTCTGACCGGACATCTCGGAGCCTGGGAGCTCTCCGCTTTTGCCCACTCGTTAAATGGGCATCCGCTGTCGATCGTAATGCGCTCGCTAGACAATCCCTACATCGACGCCCTACTCCAGCGCTACCGCACCATGCACGGCAACCGCACCGTTGACAAAGACGATTTCGTCCGCGGCCTGCTCTCCGCCATGCGCGCCGGCGAAACCGTGGGCATCCTCATGGACACCAACATGACCCCGCCGCAAGGTGCGTTCGTAGACTTCTTTGGAATCCCAGCCTGCACTGCCAGCGGCCTGGCTAGAATTGCACTGCGCACTGACGCCGCCGTAGTCCCCGGATTCACAGTTTGGGATGAGAAACTGCGCAAATACATCCTGCGCTTCGATCCCGCCGTAGAGTTGATTCGCACCGCCGACAACGAAGCTGACATAGTAGCCAACACCGCCGAATTCACGAAGGTAATCGAAGACTTCATCCGCCGTTACCCCGACCAGTGGCTCTGGGTCCACCGCCGCTGGAAGACCCGCCCGCCAGGCCAGCCACCCCTGTACTAGTCTCGTATGGTTGTGTGGTGACGGGCCTTTGGCCTGTCAAGGTTTGCGTAGGGACAGCCGCCCTCGGCTGTCCAAGCCGAGCGAAGTTCGGCTCCTCAACGATTCGTATCAGGGTATCGCTTTAGCGATACCGAATTCTTACCGAATCAGCTGCCCCCTGAGGGGCTGAACATGCATCGGCAGGAAGGTCGCCAAGGCTGCGTTGTACACACTCGCCCAGGAAAGCGACAATAGACAACCATGAAGCAAACCCTACGCGACCTAGCCGGCAAACTCGGCTGCCATCTCCTCGGAGACGGCTCCATCACCGTAAGCGGCGTCTCCAGTCCCCAATCCGCAACTAGCGAAAGCCTGGTCTTCGTGGAAGACGCCCAGCATCTCAAGATAGCGCTTCACTCATCGGCAGCCGCAGTAATCGCAGGAGACTTCGCGGATGTGAACCCAGCCGACAGCAGCGTCAAACCCCTGCTGATTTCCGCTCAGCCGCGCCTGACTTTCGCGCGAGCCGCGAATTTGCTTCGCGGTCCTCAGCCTAAGCGCGCCATTCACCCATCCGCCATTGTCCCGGCTTCCGCCAAGATCGGCAACAACGTGGCCATCGGCGCGCGTACGGTTCTCGGCGAGCACGCCAGGATCGGCGACGAAACCACCATCGGCTCTGGTTCGGTGATCGGCGACGACGTGAGTACCGCGGTGAGAATTGGGAACCATTGCCGCATCGACGCCAACGTCACCATCTATCCTGGCACAACGCTAGGCAATCGCGTCATTGTGCAAGCTGGCGCGGTGTTGGGCAGTGAAGGCTTCGGGTACGTCCGCGACGCGCAGACCGGACACTATGAGCAGTTCCCGCAAGTCGGAAAGCTCGTGATCGAAGACGATGTCGAGATCGGCGCCAATTCCACTATCGACCGCGGCGCTCTCGACGAAACCCGCATCCGCCGCGGCACCAAGATCGATAACCTGGTCCACATCGGCCACAACGTCCAGATCGGCCAGGACGTGGTCATCGCAGCACAAACCGGCCTTTCCGGCAGCGCGACCATCGAAGATAACGTAATCATCGGCGGCCAAGTCGGCATCGCAGATCACGTCCGTATCGAAGACGGCGCGATCCTGGGAGCGCAAAGCGGTATCCCATCGAAAAAAGTTATTCGCGGCAAAGGCGTTGTTTTCTGGGGAACTCCTGCTCGTCCGATTCGAGAGTATCTTAGAGAGCTGGCTTTCTTATCGAGGTCAGCCAAGGAAAGAGACTAGCAAGTCGGTGATGTCTGTCGTCGCAAAGCGCGCGAGGTTCCGAGACGGTCTTGAGGGAGCTCTTACACCCCCTGGCGCGGTCGTTTGGAATCAAAGACTTAGACAGGCAATAATATACTTGACTGACTAGCGTTAATTTGCTAGTCTTGGGGCATGGAATCGCCCAAGACACTCCAGCAAACCATCCAGTTTTTCAGCGACTACGAAAACTGCCGGAAGTTCATGGTATTCGTCCGCTGGCACGACGGTATTGTGCGCTGCCCGCGCTGCCAGTCGGAGAAGGTCACCTATCTCGAAAAAGCCCGTCTCTATCGCTGCTATGGCAATCACCGCAAGCAGAAGTTCTCGCTCAAGGTTGGAACCGTGTTCGAGGATTCCCCGATCCCGCTGGAGAAGTGGCTGCCAGCCGTGTGGCTGGTGGTGAACTGCAAGAACGGAATCTCCAGCTACGAACTGCATCGTGCTCTGGGGGTGACTCAGAAGTCGGCATGGTTCATGCTGCATCGGATTCGCACCGCAGTGAAAGAACAGACTGGCGGCTTCAAGTTGGGCGGGCCGGATACCGAAGTCGAAACCGACGAAACCTTTGTCGGCGGTCGCAAGCAGAACATGCACAAGGATAAGAAGGTCCGCTACGAGGCAAGGGGCGGCGCACAGGGCAAGGCTGTTGTGATGGGGCTGCTTGACCGCGATCTTCGCAAGGTCCGCGCGAAAGTTGTCCCGAATGTGAAGCGCGAAACCTTGCAAGCAGAGATCATGAAAGAAGTGAAGTACGGGAGCAAGGTCTATACCGATGGACGCCGTAGCCTACACCGATCTGCGCTCTCGCTTCGTGCATGAAGTCGTGAACAAAACCGAAACCTATGTTCGTGGACGCGTGCATGTGAACGGAATGGAAAACTTCTGGAGTTTGCTCAAGCGCGGCCTGAGCGGAACCTATGTTGCTGTCGAGCCGTTCCATCTGTCGCGTTACATTGACGAGCAAATTTTCCGCTTCAACAACCGCGCCACTAAGGACAACCCACTGACCGACGCGGACAGATTCCACCTAGCTTTATCGCAGATTGCGGGGAAGCGGTTAACCTTTGCGGAGGTGACTGGCAAGGTGGGAGAAACGGCCTTCTAATCCGTTGCGCGGGAAGCGCGGGAAGCGGCCTTCCGCTTCCGCGCCATTGTCTGTTTTTCGGCGTCGAGTCGTGCCTTGATTTCGGAATGCGGCACGGCGACAAACCGTCGCATAAAATTCGTGAACTTACCAAAGTCGCCCTCAACATTCTTGGCGGAGTGGGTCGGGCGATTTGGCTTTTGCGGCACGACAGGATAAGTGTGCGATGTCGTACCGTGAAAGTCAATACGATGCTTACCGCCATGTTTCGGAAATGCTGGATCGTGCTCGCGTGGAGTGGTGGCTCGCGATGTTTGAAATAGAACTTTATTTCGACGACAGCGGGACGGACGGCGGAACTCCCGTAGCGGTGGCCGCCTGCTATGTGGCGCAGAAAAGCCAATGGGACGAATTTGTCAGAAACTGGGATGAAGTCATGGCTGCGGAAGGCTTCGACATGTTTCACATGGCAGAGTTTGTCGCCAAGCCGGAAATGAAGCACGAGCCCTTCTGTCATTGGGACAATCCGAAAAAGGATCGCGTCTATGCGCGATTGGCTTCGATCATTAACACTCGCGTCCGAAAGGGCTTCGCGGTGGCTGTTCCAAAACAGCCGTTCGATGAATATATATTCGACGAGTTCAGGGAGTACGCGCAGAACCATTATGTGTGGGCAGTAAAAAGCCTGATGGGTTTTATTGACAACTGGCGTCAACAGTTCTCTATTACCGTCCCGATGCAGTACGTATTCGAGAGCGGCTCGCTCGGACAAGAGCAGATTGAAGGCGTTTGGAAAGAATGCCTCTTGCGAAAAGACAGCGAGCGGAGATACGGAATCGTCCCAAATGGCGTGATGTTTCAGGACAAGCGACTCTTTAAGCCGCTCCAGGCCGCCGATATTCTCGCTTGGCAGATGCAAAACAATATGCGACGCACGGTGATGATTGGCCGCGATTCCAACGATAGGAGGTTGGTTCATCCTGGATTTCGTATGCTTCGAGATGGTAGACCGATGGAGCTCGCCTTCTATAGTCGAGATCAAGTGAGAATGACGTTTGAAAGAACCAAGGCTTATCACGCGGAACACGGCATCTGGCCTTGGGAGCCAGAGACTGGAGCCTACTGGCGTGTCGTCCCTGCGGAGCCCGGAGCGGTATAATTCACGGCGCTATGGAATCTTGGTACAGAGTGAGCTTGCCCGCGAACGAATGCGAACCCGGCGGCAAAATGATGCTTCTCCAACACGCATTCACGGATGCGTTTGTCGCCGCTGGCGCTCCCAAAGAAGCGGCCATGGCTGCGCGACGATCAGATGATCTCGACACGCACTATTTCTATTTCTCACCAGCGGCGGTTGCGATTATAGGGAATTTACTTCTGGCGCATGGGGCTACGCGGTGCGATGCTCCACCACGGAAGGACACTCGGTTGTGCGCTGGTCATTCAGGCGTGCTCGATACGCTTCTGCGTGACAAAGAAACTGATTAAATACGATGGCGTCCGGGCCGAATCCTTCCACGGTGCCATCGGCAAAGATCACGTATTCGTGGCCCGCGTCGATCACTTTGAATAGGAAGTCTTGAGTACCCACGTCTCAAAGTGTGACATACCGCTCTTTACAAGTAAAAGTCAGCCAACTATATTAGTGCCCTTAGACACTCTTCGTCGCCAGGTCTTTGATAAATAAAGACTTGCTGGTAATGTGTTTACGAATCAATAACTTAGAGAAGAACATGGGAGGATTATTATTAAAGTATTTACGAATCAATAACTTTAGAGAGTTGCCTGGGTTTTCATGCGGCTAACGGCTATGGATTGTTTATTAAAGTATTTACAAATGAATAGCTTAACGGACATGTTTGGATTGAATTTGGGGAAGAGCCTTCTTTTGAGGACAGACGCACGCGGCTAACGGCTATGTCTATTCT
>JBAVAA010000413.1:0-2500 GCA_049585515.1 Terriglobales bacterium
CAGCATTGGCACGCATCCCTTCTTCATCGACCTCAATGTCGACCCTTTGTTTCATTTCTTTCAAATGCGACTTTGGGATATTGACGATATCGAGGTCAGTGAAGATCCTGTGCACCCCCAACTCCTCTAATGCTGGGCGCAGGTCAGCTTCGAGTTGAAACGCGAATTTGGGAAGATCTATTGTGCCGGGTTCCCGCTTCAGTAGAGGGTCAACTTCTCCTGGGTGATTGGCGAGTTCGGTTTCCAGTTGAAGAATATCTTTGCCCTCTGCGGGTAACACAATCAGCAGATCGACGGCGAAACATCGAAGCATTGCAGCCTCGAAAGTGTCAGTTCGCACGTGAGAGTAGGATGACAGCGCACTAGGCATCATATCGACAGACTCATGCACACCCGAGCGCAAGATAAAGTCGTCTTTATGTGTCGTACTTTTGGAAAATGTGTTCCCGGCCCATACTGTTTGAAGGTGCATCGTGCCCACGGCATAGAAATCGGAGGGGCCAATCACTGCTGGCCTTGGGATCTGTTCCTTCCACCACCGTTCTATTGCCGGTTCCAGGTCACCGCGCTCGGCCACATTGACCATTTGCATTCCGAATTCACCGTTCGCTTCGCGAATAAAATAGTCGTCTATTGCATTGCGGCCACGATAGATGAAAGCGGTGGCCATCCACATGGATTCTCGGGACCTCAACAAGCTTGAACGTACATGCACCTCCTTCCGGGAGCCTCGTGAGCTTGGGCTAGGTTTCGGTTCCGACGAGAAATCCGGTCGAAATCTCTCAAAAAGCAATCGACTCGGTCCAATCGGCACCACGCCATTATCCCAACCGAGGACATGCCATATTTCGCGCCCGGTCTCACTTATTGAAGAGCCTCGCCCGATAGCACCCAGGATGTAGTAAGTCGGCAGCGGCGAGATAATTGCGTTTCCATTCGCATTCGCTGCGTGAACTTGCCGGAAGAGCGTCTCGCCGAATGTCTCGTTCGCGTGTATGAAGTCTGTCAAACGGTGACCGGGCAGTTCTTGGCCGGGGGAGTAATGCGATCCGGCCGTGAGTGCGAAACACACTAACACTGTGAGGCACTTCATGTGCAGAGTGTATCAGCGAGACAATGCGCTTACCCAGACGAACGCGCATTGCCAAAGCTGGTCCGTCGAATCAGTCCCAACTTCCGGAACACGCACATACTTCCGGATGGTGCCCCACAGACTGCCCTGAGCGCAGCCGAACTTCCTATCCACCGCCAAGAATGCACCAAATTGGTGTATAATGATGTCATGCCGGCAACCAAGCATGTCCGACGGAGCGTGTCACTCCCCGCTCCCATTGCCAAACAAGTAGATCGTCTGGCCAAGAGCCAGCGCCTGAGCGACAATCGCGTTCTGCTCGAACTCATCGAGCTGGGCATCGAAGCGCGGAAACAGAAAGAGAAGGCGTTCTTCGAGTTGGCCGAACGCTTCCGAAACGCAGAGGATCCCGAAGAAGCGAAGCAGTTAGGCGACCAGTTGGGGCGCCTGGTTTTCGGGGAATAGTTTTCGGGGAATAGTTTTTCGGTGAGTAATGCCGCAAATTGAAAGCTGGCCGCGAATTCCCGCCCCCATCCGCAATCATCTGATCGAGCGCATGCGCGACCGCAATATAAACCTTGACGATCTCAACCATCTGCGGGTCTGGTTGGAGACCAAGCCGAATGTACCCACAGGGCCGTGGTACAAGGATTTCGGTTCCTTCAAACTATGCGGTGAGGGCAAGTATCCCAAAACCTTTC
Source organism: Terriglobales bacterium (assembly GCA_049585515.1). GTDB lineage: Bacteria > Acidobacteriota > Terriglobia > Terriglobales > Acidobacteriaceae > Acidiflorens. The sequence goes on from JBAVAA010000413.1 coordinate 1,774, forward strand.
TCCTTGCGGGCCAGATTGCCAACGGCGAAAAGCTTTAACAATTAGGAATCGGCGGATATCATGGTCAACTTGTAAACACTTCCAAAATGCTTCTCCCACGCCTCTACCCGATTCTCGACCCCACCTGTTTCCCGGACTCTGCCGCAATGTTCGGCGCCGCCGAGGAACTCGCGGCCGCCGGCGTTACCCTGCTGCAATACCGCCACAAGTTTGGTAGCGCGCGGCGAATGCTCGGCCAGGCTCGTGAACTCAGGGAGCGGTTGGGACCGGCCGTCAAACTCATCGTCAACGACCGCGCCGACCTTTGTGTTGCCGCGCAATACGATGGCCTTCATGTCGGCCAGGACGATCTGTCGGCTGAATCCGCGCGCCATATCATTGGTCCGTCTCGCTGGCTGGGAGTGTCGACGCACAATCCAGAGCAACTGGCGGAAGCCGATAAAACCTCGGCCGATTACCTAGCCATCGGCCCCGTCTTTGCCACTTCCAGCAAGGCCAATCCTGACCCCGTCGTGGGACTCGAGGGAGTTCGCCGGGCAAGGGAACTGACGCGCAAGCCGCTGGTAGCAATCGGCGGGATCACCCGCGCCAACGCCCGTTCCGTCATCGACGCCGGCGCCGACGCGGTCGCGGTGATATCCGACTTGTTACGGTCTCCCGGCAAATCAGCAGAAGAATTTTTGAACATATTGAGATAAAGTCGTGATTAACGTAGCGTCGCCGTCCC
>JBAVAA010000414.1:0-6828 GCA_049585515.1 Terriglobales bacterium
TCCTCGACACGCGGAAGAAGCTGCGCTGCTCGCGCGCAGTCTTCGCCCGCAGGCTACGCATTAACGAACGAACGCTGGAAAAATGGGAACAAGGACGAGCGAAGCCGAATCCTCAAGCAGCGGCCCTGGTGCTGCTGGTGCGCCGGTATCCGGACACACTGGCGCGACTGGACGAAGTCGCGGCGCGGGCGTGATGTAAAATCGGCCTTTAGTGGACCAAGATGTCAAAAAGTATGCGGACACGCTCTACGAGAGTGCCCGTATGGAGCCAGGCCGAACTCTGCGGGGAGCCAGGCTTAAGCTCCAGCAGCAAATGGCTGCGCGCAGCTCCGCGTACATACCGTTTTCTGGGACCGACGTACAAGCTATGGCGCGGCTATATGTTGAGCACGTTGACCGATGCACGTTCGCCCGGTTCGAGTCGTACCAGCAGGCCTACGAGGAGACCGGCCGCTCGCCTTCCGATCAGGAGTTCAACGACATCCTAAACGACTTCAAGGCCGTCTGGGCCCAAGAGAAACGCCGTTCAAAAAGCGCGATCATTCAGTTTGTTACGTCTCGAGGTCCGGCGCCCACTCCCGTGGGCTCATTCACGGCACTCGTGGATGGAGGTTCAGCTCAGGGCCATGATCGTGTGCTGGAGAGATTTAAGATCTGGCGGGCGAAGCCCCGCAAGGCAGCACCAACGCCGCCCAATGGGAAAAAGAAGTCGGACGGTTACGATACAAAGGACAATGGCGATCGACATTTCGCTTTATTGGCCATTGAGGAGGCGCGAAAGAGTGTCCCCGAGGATGAGCGGCCACACCCCAAGGTTGGTGCAGTTATCGTTAAGAACGGCAAGGTTCTAAGTAGAGCCCACCGTGGAGAAAAGCCGAAGTCTCACGCAGAATATGTTGGACTGGAAGACAAGCTGTCCGACGATTTGGTCGCAGGGGCTACCGTTTACACCACTCTTGAGCCTTGCACGACGAGGAAACACCCAAAAATCCCCTGCGCCCAGCGCCTTATAGATAGAAAGGTCGGGCGCGTTGTTATCGGAATGCTCGACCCGAATCCCGACATACGAGGACGCGGCGATCAACTCTTGAGTGACGCTGGAATAGAAGTCCAGCTCTTTCCACGGGATCTGCGAGCCCAAGTTGAAGAAATGAACCGCGATTTCATCAGAGCACAAAAGCAGAGGCAAACAGCCGCCGGCCTTGAAGCTCTCGAATCCGAGCCCAACGAGTATTGGGAACAAAGGAAGCGGCTCCCGGAAACGGATCTCCTTAAGAAGATCTGGTCGAAGCCCCACTGGCATGTATGGATTCGGCCAACGGAGTTCAAGAGGGCCAGGTTCCAAAGCGTTGAACAGTGCCGGCAATTTATTCTTTCGTCCGAGGTGCCTATCACTGGCTGGTTCGCATATCCATCATTCTCGCGGGATGCGCTTGAGACAGGCGACGAGTGGATCGCGGGAGAGCTCGAACATTCTGAGAATACGCGGCTTTACCGCGCGGAGCGATGGGCTCTTTCTCGGAGCGAGCAATTCGTCCAGAGCCGATCCTTGGACGAGATTCCGCAGCTAGGGGACCGCACCCACGTTCTTGAGGTGCTCGACACGGTGACTGCGGCATTCGAATTCGCCGCACGAATGGCGGAGCGCGAACTGCTGTCTCCAAGCGTCACGATTACCTTCGAGTTGCGGGGCATTGCCGGTCGCCGCCTGACATGGCCTCAAGATATGTGGGGCGACATCGACGCCGTTGGGTGCATCTCATGGTCTCAAGACGAAACCCTGAGAACAGAGAGGAGTGCTACACCCGAAGAGCTCAAGTCTCAAGCCCGCGAAATTGCTCTTGACTGCGCGTTAGAGATTTACGCAAAATTCGGCTGGATCGATCCGCCAAAGGAACGCCTCGTGGCCGAACAGGCCAAGCGGTTTGGATCGAGATAAAGGGCGGGTGGACCGTCCAAGCTCCGCTTGACGGGGTGGTCGCTGGCCTCGGGACTAACGAGGGAGAGCTACCGAGATTCCAATGATTCCACTACAGAACAAAAAGCTACACGTCGCACTCTTCGATTGCGGAGGATAGACTTTGGCGCAAGTTCACGACGACCTAATTGTGGCACGCCCATGCCCTGCGGGGTCGGGATGTACTTTTACTTGGACTTTGGCTTCTCGGCTCGGGGAGATGCTCCGGGAAGTTGAAGAGTTATACGGCATCCGGGACCGGTCTTTCACGATCCTTGGGATCGAGTTCCGAGAAGGTGTTCCGCAAATCTGGTTCCCCGGGAACTGCAAGCATATCGCAATTCAGATCGGCACGGGCGCCATGAATGACGTGAATAAGGCGTTGTTTCAGCTAGCTCATGAATGTGTTCACCTGCTTGATCCCGTTCTCGGTGGGGAAGCCTCAGTCCTTGAAGAGGGGCTTGCCACAAATTTTTCGCTTATTTACGCTCATCGGAGCAACCCGTCCTATGAGACAGGTAATGCAAAGTACGACACTGCAAACCGGCGTGTGGAGCAGCTTCTTAGCCAGCACCCGGATGCAATCCGTCATCTTCGAGAAGGAGGGGATCGATTATCAGGATTTACAGTAAAAAAGTTGGCTAGCCATTGCACAGGTCTTTCTGCGTCGGAAGCGGAGGGCTTAGCTCGTCAGTTCCATACTTGGGATGGCAGCGCCTAATAGGGCCCTGCACGCGACTGAGGCGGGTGGCCGACATCTCCCGCGGCAGAAATCAACCCAGCGATTCTAATCCCTGATCCAAAAACAAACTGGGGCGCGCCACTTCTCGCGTTTGAGGTGTGAGGGGATATGAGAAGTGGCCCTCCATCGCGCGGTTGCGGGGAGAATCTTTCACTAACAGCCAGTGAGCGCCCGCACAGACTCCCATCCCCACCGGCGCGAAAATGTGACATGGCCGGTCAGCAGGGGCAGAGGTGTGCCCGCCCTCGTCATAGCCCCAAAAGCCAGGACCCAAGAAAAGGCCCCTCTCCGGGCCTCACCTTTGTCAAGCTTGACTTTTTGCTCGGGACGAAATGGGGGTCCAACGACGGGACGAAGCAAAAGGCCAAATCCGGGGAGCCCGAACCGGCGGCGGAGCAGTCTCTTAATGATTCCTCTCTTCCCGCATTACCTCCCACAGGGCCCGATTGATCCGCGTCTGGTATCCCCGTCCAGCTCGTTTGAACCACGCCAGAACATCGGCGTCCAGATACAAAGTAATCTGCTTCTTGAGCGCCTTGTAGCGTCGCCGTCTCTGCTGCAACTGCGTTAAAGGACGCACGTCCTCCTCCGCCGAAGCCCGCAGCCGGGAAATCTTCCGTCGCACCCGCCGCCGTTGTATAACTCGTTTCGGTTGCTTCATATAAGTGCCAATGCAACTATAGTATTATAAGTACAATAATACCACGACAAAATGTTTCGCGTGAAACACTGTTTCACGTGAAACACTCTCTCAGCTCAGCCACCCACCCCTTTGAGATTACCTACACGTTCACCAGGCGAATGCTCGCGTGAGCCGGATGTTGGAGTCGACCTCTGCGATGATTGAATGTCCACACAGTCTCGGAGTGACCGTAGTACTTCGCCGATGGCGGTGAAAGGACGGTATAATCGGATTAGAGTTTTTCCTCCCTCCAGCGTGAATGCATGGACCAAGCCCCTGGGGTACTGCTCGCTGAGCAGAGAATTCCGCGCCCAAGGCCCGCACCCCGTCTGCGGCTGCTGACCGAACTGGAACCTCGCCATCGTGTGTTCTTTGGCAATCTGGCGGATCTGCTGCTGGCACGGCGAGTTCCGGAGCCGCCGATCACGTCACGGCCTGGAGTTTTCTGGCATGACGTTTTTGTGCCGTCGGGCATTTCGTGGATCTCGTTTCTGGAGTCCATGATCTGGCACGTGCTGGTGCTGACGTTGTTCGTGTGGGCCCAGTCCAGAGTGTGGGAGCCGGTAAAACTTTTTCCGGAACGCGAGACGATCCACCGGACCATTACCTACTACCCGCCGCCAACTCCAGCGCATACGTTCCAGGCATCCGAGAGCAGAGCGGGCGTGCGGCCGCATGCGCGGGTGAGACCTAGTCCGCCACAACCAGCGGCACGTCCAGCGCCGATGCCGGCAACGCCGGAGCGAAAGCCGCGCATGGTCACTCCGCCCGACATCAAGGAGGCTACGGCCAAGCTGCCGAATGTTTTGACTTCGCATGCGGTTACTCCCATGCCACCGCTTTCGGCCACGGCAGAGCTGCGGCGGAAAGGTTTGGCGGGGCCATCGGCGGTGGTGGCGCCTGCGCCGCAGGTTGACAAGGCGACCGGTCGACAGCTAACGCTGCCTCAGGCTGCTGCGGTTGCACCTGCGCCCGACCTCGTGGCGGGAACCGCAGGACGGACCATCGCGGGACAGAGCATGAAGACGCCTAATAGCGTGCAGATTGTGCCGCCTCCACCATCGGTGCAGAGCGCGGGCTCGGCTAGACGAGGGCGGTTGAGTTCACTTTCCGGTGGTCCCAATGTGGTGGCGGCTCCCCCTTCGGTAGCGCGCGCGGGCTTTGCCGCGGGAGATCCTCGGTTGCGTTCGTTGAGGGGCGCGGGTTCGCAAGTGGTTCCACCGGCGCCTTCGCTTCAGAGTGGCAGCTCGAATGGAAGCGGGCGGTTGAGTTCGTTGCCGGGCGCGCGGCCAAATGTTGTACTGCCTCCGCCGTCGGTTCCGGGCGATGCTGCGGGGGGGCGGTTGGGGTCGCTGACGGGCACGGGTTCGCAAGTGATACCTCCGCCGCCTTCGGTTCAGAGCGCTGGCGGTCCGGCGGGACATACGAGGGCAGCGCTGGGCGGCGTGGGTTCGGAAGTGGTCGCGCCGGCTCCATCGGTGGAGGGTTCGAGTGGAAGGGGTGGACGATTCGCCTCGCTCTCGGGCGACAGCGCGCCGGTTTTGGCGCCTCATGCACCGGGTGCAGCGGCAGGCAACATTGGCGGGGGCGGAACGGGAAAGATTCTGGAACCGATGGATCCGCTGCCGGTTGATGCGGCATCGTCCGCCATGACCGCCGCGAACGAAAACCAATCCTCCGTCGAAGAGTTGCCGCTGGGTTTTCTTGGGGTTGTGTTTGCTGCGCCGGGTACTTCGTTTTTTTCCAATTTCGAAGTTTTTGTTGCGAAGCGGCGGGTTGGGAAGGAGCTGCAGCTCATCAAGCTGGTTTATGAATTTCTTCCCTATCAACGGCGGCTGTCGGAATACGATCTGAACAACCTGCCGCCTCGGGTGATCAAGCTGCGGGTGATACCAGATCCGAGCTGCGACGAGGCATTGGGGCACATCATCCAGCCTCCTACGGAAGCTGCCAGCACGGGCGCGGAGTCGCCGAAGATTCCGGCCGCGTTGCGGGCTTTCGATCCGAATTCGGTGTTGCCTTGCTACCGGACGACGGCGACGGATTTCCAGAAGGCGATGTCGGGCGGACATTGACGCTGGGGCAGTAAAATTAATTCTCTTGCAAACCGGGGATCAGTTATGCGATAACTACGTCATGCGTAGTACGCGTAACGTAGTAGAAGCGGACGATGACGTGGGGACGGGCCACTATTCAGATCCCCCGTTGCTTGTGCTGGCCAGCCTCGCGAGCGGACCGAAGCATGGGCACGCGATGATCGAAGACATCGCGGGGCTTTGCGGAACTCGTCTGGGCCCAGGAACGCTTTATGGAGCGATTGCCCGGCTTGAGCAGTTGGGGTGGATCGAGCCACTGCCGCCCCAGGAGCGCCGCCGGCCGTATCGTATTACGGCCGAGGGCGTGCACGTTCTCCGCGCCAAGCTGAAAACCCTGCAACATTTCACCAAAGCCGGACTGCGGAGGTTGGCGCCTTTATGAACCGCGCAGTCGCTCGCCTGCTTACGCGTCTGTATCCGCGAACCTGGCGAGAGCGCTACGGCGTGGAGTTTGAAGCGCTGCTCGAAGCGGGCCGTGGCGACCTGGGCACGTGGGCAAACGTATTGTGGTCGGCGCTGGGTGAGCGCATCTTTCCAACCCGAGGAGGCAACATGGATCGACAAATCAATTCCTTTGGCGCCATCATCAAACGGCCGAGCGCGTTTCTTCCCATTGCAATGTCACTCACCGCTCTGACCCTGGTGCTGGGCGCCATTGCGAGATACTGCCTTGTCCATGGGACCTGCGTCATCGTGCGTGAGACCGACGAGGGGGCCGTTGCCCATCTTTGGCAATTGCTCATGGCGGGACAAATGCCGATCATAGCGTTCTTCGCGATCAAGTGGCTGCCACGGGCTCCAAGACAAACGCTGAGTGTGCTTGCACTCCATGCCGGAGCGGCGCTCGCATCGATGGCCCCCGTCTTTTTTTTGAATTTGTGACTGGGAATTCCGCGGAAGGGCTTCGCATTGCCTTTCTACCGCGATTGCGATCCGGCCGTTACCACCTTTTTCGCTTCATTACAATGAGCGTCAGATCGACTTCACTGGAATCGCCATCACATCATCCACCAGGCCGACTTCCTTCTGCACGAACGGTTCGGCGTAGGTGACGCCTCCGAGCATGCCGTAATAGCGGGCCATGGATTCAACGCGGGTTCGAATTTCTTTTTGCGCGGGGAAGATGTTGCTACCGGCCTCCTGGTCGGTGAATTGGGACTTATAGGCCATCAGGGCGGCGAAACGGGTCTCGAATTGCGCGGTGATGTCCACGACAAACGTGGGACGGACGTCGCGGTACAGGCTGGCGTAGATGATCTTGAAGGGACGGTGCGGGCCCGGGGCCTCGGGGGCTAAAGCCCCGGATTCTTTGGAGGTTTCGACGGCGCGGCTGAAGCCGCCCCCTTTGAAA
>JBAVAA010000415.1:0-2602 GCA_049585515.1 Terriglobales bacterium
CTGTGACAACGAGAGGCGACGACGTGATCGTCGCCACCAGGACCGCTGGATCGGTCGAGGCTCCGAAATCTTCGGTGACCATGCTGCGCAACCCCGCCGAGCAGGCGGCATATGAAAAGACCCTACATCCCGGCCTCTTGGATGGTTGGGCTGGTGGCGCAAATCTCGGCTTCGCTCTAACCGCGGGTAACAGCGAAACCAGGAACCTGAATATCGGTTTCAATGCTACGCGGACTGGTCTCCACGACAAACTGATATTGAACGAAACCTCGATCTACGCTGCCACCAGCAAGCTTGCCCTCCAACCCATTTCCGCACAGACTACGGCGAACTCGAACGGCGGCGGAATCCGTTACGATCGCGACTTTGCTCCGCGCGCGTTTGGATTCGGGAGTGGTGATTTTTTCAATAATTCACTGCAAAATCTGGATCTCCGCTACATTCTCGGAGGCGGTATCGGCTACCACGCGATCAAGACGGCCAACACCACTCTCGATTTGCTTGCTGGCATCAACTACACGCATGAAAGCTTTTCGGACCTGATGGAAACCAATGCGGCGCCGCCACCGGCTACTCTCACCTATAACCATTCCGATAGCTCGGCCGCTTTGACCGTGGGCGATAATCTCACCCACAAACTCGGAAAGAACAGCGTCTTCACGCAGAGCTTTCTCCTATACCCAAGCTTCAGTCAAACCAATATTGCGTTTCCCGGCGCGACGCCCAATGATGTGCGCATCTTGCGCGGGGCATTCAACCTCGGCCTGGTCACCAAGCTCCACAAGTGGCTTGGCTGGCAATTGACACTGTCGGATGTATTTGACAATCATCCGTTGGCGTCAAATCCTCCAATCGAGAGGAACGACATTACCTTTGCAACCGGACTGAACATTTCGTTCACGCACTAAAGTTGTTGTTGCGTAGTGACTATCCTGTGGAGCGGTTTGTTATCCTAGCGGCGTGCCTCGCCTCTTTCTGATCGATACCGACACCGCGTCCGATGATGCCGTTGCCCTTATCATGGCGTTGCGTGCGCCTGATGTGCGCGTGATGGCAATCACCACGGTCGCGGGAAATGTTCCCGTCCAGCAGGCAACCCGGAATGCTCTCTATACGGTTGAACTCTGCGGAGCCAAAGTGCCGGTCCACGTCGGTGCTGACAAACCGCTCCTGCGCACTTATCAGAATGCAACCTGGTTCCATGGCCGCGATGGTCTCGGAGATCACAATTATCCAGCTCCACGTCAGCCGGCGGCGAGCGGGCACGCCGTGGATGCCATCATCGAAACCATCGCGGCGAATCCTGGAATCGTAGTCGTCACGCTGGGCCCGCTGACTAATATTGCGCTGGCGCTGGCCAAGAAGCCGGAGATCGCTGCGAAAGTCGCGCGCTGCGTCATCATGGGCGGAGCGCCGTGCTGTGAAGGCAACATAACGCCAGCAGCCGAGTACAACATCTGGGTCGATCCCGAGGCCGCGCGCATGGTGATGCTCAGCGAATTGCCGATCGAACTCGTGGGCTGGCATCTTTGCCGCGGAGACGCCGTCCTTCACGAAGACGACATCGCCCACGTTCTCGGATTCAATACCGCGCTCGCCACATTTGCCATCGAATGCAATAGCCACGCGCGCAAAGCCCTTAAAGTGCAAACCGGCGAAGATGGTATCTGTCTGCCGGACCCGGTCACCATGGCGCTCGCGCTTGATCCGACGATTGGCACCGATTGGAGCGACCACTACGTTGACGTCGAGACCCAGAGCGAATTGACGCGAGGCATGACGGTCGTCGACCGGCTGAACGTGGCCGACGATGAGCGAAATCAGCTGGTGTGGGCTCCTGTGCTGAACAGAGGCAAAGCCAAAGTTTGCTGGACCATCGACAACCGGCGCTGGAAAGAAGCGCTGTACGCGGCTTTGCGGTAGCGTGCAAACTGTCTGGTATATTTAGCGTTTTCCCGGAGGTGTCTCTATGTCGCGAAATGTGCGCTGTGGTCTGATTCAGGCCAGTAATGCGCTCAACAGCCGCTCGCTGCCGCAGGTCAAGAAAGCCATGATCGACAAACATCTCAAGATGATCGAGCAGGCGGCGAAAAAGAAAGTGAAAATTCTCTGCCTCCAGGAACTTTTTTATGGCCCGTATTTCTGCGCGGAGCAGGACATTCGCTGGTACGACCTCACCGAGCGCGTCCCTGACGGACCCACGACTCAGCTAATGCAGAAGATCGCGGCCAAGCATGGCATGGTGATTGTGGTCCCGGTATACGAGGAGCAGATGCCGGGCTTGTATTTCAATACTGCGGCGGTCATCGATGCCGACGGAAAGTATCTGGGCAAGTACCGCAAACACCACATCCCCCACGTGCATCCTGGATTCTGGGAAAAATTTTATTTCACTCCGGGAGACATGGGTTATCCGGTCTTCGAGACGAAATATGCCCGTATCGGCGTGTACATCTGTTATGACCGCCATTTTCCCGAAGGCGCGCGCGTGCTCGGCTTGAACGGGGCGGAAATAGTTTTTAATCCCTCGGCCACGGTCGCCGGACTCTCGGAATATTTGTGGGAACTCGAGCAGCCCGCCCACGCCGCGGCAAACGGCTAC
>JBAVAA010000416.1:0-6380 GCA_049585515.1 Terriglobales bacterium
GTATCTTGACTGGCGCTACTGGCGGATTCCAAACTGGTTAACAGTGTCAGGCTTTGGAGCCGGCATCGCGGTCAACACAATTCTCTACCGTTGGCCCGGCCTGAAGGGCGCATTGCTGGGGACGCTATTAGGCCTCGGGCTGTTGCTGCCTTTCGTGCTCCTTCGCAGCCTGGGAGCGGGAGATTGGAAACTGGCCGGCGCTCTGGGAGCGTGTCTCGGCCCGCGGCAATTGCTCTCCGTGCTCGTTGGCACGATTCTGGTTGCGGGAGTTATGGCGTTCGGAGTGGTCATCTGGAAAGGACGCTTGAAACAGACGCTCCTGAACATCGTCCGCCTGCTGGCGGCGTTGTTCAGCTTGCGGATGCCCGGAGCCGAGGTGTCGCTCGACGATCCGCGGTCCACCAGAATTCCCTTCGGCGTCGCGATGGCGATTACAGTAGTGTTCTACGCCGTGGGCCGAATAATTGGTAAATTGTAATTTGTAATCACTTCTTAATCATCCGAGCAAAGCGAGGGATCTGCAGTTTGCCGACAGTAAAACGAATAGCGTGCAAGTTCGCCAGCACCGACGGAGCCGAGATCGCCGAGGCCGCAATGGTGCTGCCGCTGGTCTTCATGCTCATCATGGGCATCGTCTGGTTCGGACGCGCCTTCAACATCTACTCGACCATCCAGCAGGCAGCGCAGCAGGGAGCGATCGCCGCCGCGCGGGATGCGTGCGCCACGTGCGCGGCCACGAACAACGCCACCTTGGCATCGAACGCGGTTGTAGCAGTGATGAAGGCCTCTAATCTCGATACCAGCCAGATTCAGGCATGGCAGCCTGCCTTTTCACCGTGTCCAGTGCCGGCGCCAGCGGGATTGTGTTCCAATTCGGGTCCGAACGTTTGGGTCTGCAGATCCGTGCTGGTGAACTCCTCGGGCCAGCCTGCACAATGTGGAGCTGTGGTGAGCTTTCAGTATCCATTCACGTTCTACGTGCCTTACACCTCGATCAATCATCAGGTTGTAATGTCAGCGCAAGCGCAGAGCAGGATGGAGAACTAGATGCCCTGCACAAAAGAACCGCGTTTGGCTGTAGAGACGGGGCTTGCCCCGTCTGCCCCTACCCCAACTCTGCGCGGACGCCGTTCACTCTTGCGAAGTGACGAGCGCGGAGCGGCGCTCCTCGAATTTGCGGTCTCCCTGCCGCTTCTGGTGGTGTTCGTCGTCGGCATCTTCGATTTCAGCGGCGCTTTTAACCAGAAGCAGAAGATCGCCCAAGCCGCCCAGGAAGCCGCCATCATTGCCGGGGCACAGCCGATGACCGACATTGCAACCACCAACAGCAACCCGACTTCCCTGCAAGCAGTGGCGACCGCAGTCTACAACTCGCTGACGGGCAGCGGAGTGCTGGCAACCGGAGCCTGCTCGCCACCAGGCACAGCATCGGGACCGACCGGCCTGACCTGGACCTACACAATCTCCGGGTGTAACAGCACATATTCCAGCGACAACCTGGTCATCATCATCAATCGCGGATGGGTCTCGGGCACCGCGCCTGCATCTGTCGGCACCAGCGTGACGGTGCAGTATCCATATCATTGGCGATTTAACAGTGTCATTCAACTGCTGATTCCGGGCGCGACCTATGCATCTACCACGCAGGTGACGGAGAGCGCAACGGTCCACAATCAGATGTGAGGCTATGCGTCTAAAGAAGAAAACCATTTCGCGGCGTCAGAACGATGAAGGCGTCGTCATCACGCTGGTTGCAATGTTCATGCTCTTTATCGTCGGAGCGATGGCCGCCCTGTCGATCGACGTGGTGACGTTCTACACCGCGCGCAGTGAAGCGCAACTGGCGGCCGATAGCGGCGCTCTGGCTGCCGCGCGCGTCCTGGCAAATTCTGGAATGACCTCGGATGTAACCGAAAATTCGATCCCGACTGCAGAAACCCTTGCCACCACTGTGGCGATGCAAGTAGCGTCCAGCAATTACGTTGGGGGCAGAACACTGGTTCCGGGAGGCGCGTGCCCGGGAGCAGAAATCTGCGTCAGTTTCCCCAATCAGGGCGATGCCTTGGCATTCGATACCAATCCTCATGTAACCGTACAGGTGCAGAGAACCGATGTGCCAACCTTCTTCGGGCGCATCTGGGGGAGCAAGCAAGTCACCGTAACCGCGTCGGCCACGGCGGAAGCCTACAATCCATCGGGAGCGAATGTCGCGACTGGGACGGTGATCCCAGTGGCGCCCATGTGCGTGAAGCCGTGGCTGCTGCCGAACATCGATCCTAGCAATCTAGTTCCGAACCTCCCCATTTTTAACACGACTAACGGCAATATCGCGACGACGACCTTGCTGGGATATCAGGCTAGTACCGCTGCCGCACGAATGCGGCCCCGTTGCACTAACTGTGGTGCGCCTGGAGTCCCGATACAATGGAGATATTATCCCGGAAAGCCTTCGAACTTCCCTGCTCCGACTACAGCGCTGCCGGCTTGTACGCCTGCATTGACGACCGCCTACGAGAAAAGCATTGCCGGCTGTGTACAAACGCCCATTGCATGCAACGCCCAAGTGGAAATCGATAACACTAACTACCCAACTAGAGATACGGAAACGGCGGACGGAGTGAATTGCCTGACCCATGCAACGGCGGCTGCTGACGATGCGGATCAGGTCGACGTGTCAGGCGGAGTGAATCCGCCTTACCAGTTCCTCGCCGGCGCCGCCAATCCTGTTGCGGTTGCAAATCCGGCATTGCTGGAACAAGACATGACGGTCAGCGATTCTCTGGTCACGGTGCCGGTCTATGATGTGGGTTCGGGGACCACACCACCGCCGGTGCCGCCCGGCACGGTGACGATCATAGGCTTTGTACAGCTGTTTCTGAATTACGACGGCGCGGAAACACCGAACGTCGGAGGGCCTGCGAGCCTTAATGGCCGTGTGAAAACGATGGTCATTAACCTCGCGGGTTGCGGCGGCTCGGGGGGCGCCACCGCTGCACAGCCAATTCTCGGCAATGGCGCATCTCCCGTAGCAGTGCGTCTGATTACACCCCCATAGTTGCCGCCAGAATCTAGGTTTTGTGCTGAGAACTGAGAACCGGGAACTGAGAACTGCCCCTAGAAAATATTGGGCTGGCGAACAGTCAGAATAACCTGCTGGATCTCGCGTTCATTGCCGACAAAAATGAAGTTGTAGGGCGATCCATTCAGCAACGCTGAAAGCACTTCGCGCGCGGTACCAGGGCCGAGATCGGCAATCACCTGTTCGCGCTCAGCGCCGGCGGGAATGGCAATCTCAGCCTGCGTCTGCCGTTGCACTTCGAACAACACCTGCGAAAGCGTAGCGTTTTCGGCGTGAATCCGCAGCATCCCGTTGGCAAAGCTTACGTCCACCAATGGCATCGGCTGCAGCGTCGCACTGACGGCGAGAGGCGGCGGGACCGCCGCTTGAGCCGACGCGGCAGCAGCGCCATTCGTGCTAGGAGTACCCGGAGGGTTCGTGCTCGCGGCGTTCGTGCTGGCGACCAGCGAAACCGGTTGAAGTTTCCCGGCGTGCGTGACCCGCACAACCGGAGTCTTCACTGCTGCTGTGCCGGCGGATGTGGACTTCGATGAGCCCGGCTTCAATGAACCCGTCTTGACTGAGCCAACCTTCGCCGAGTCGGTAGTCAACGCAGGACCTGATTTTCCCGGATTTAAGTTTCCCGATGCCTGCCCAACGGGATTGAGTTTTGACGGGCTCAGTTTTACAACGATGGCATTCTGAACCGTCGAAATCTGATACGACTGCGGTTCCGTCAGATCGAGCACAACGCGCGTGATCGGAGGATTGTTGGAAAATAATCCCGAGCGGACGCCCTTGAGCGCGCCGCGATTGACGGTCAAGGCCTTCAATTCCGCCGCGGGAAGCGCGCCAGGAAAGTCGACGACAATGCGATCCGGGCCAGCGATGGCCTGGGTCTGGGGCGCGACCGGCGTTCCGGAGGTCTGAATCTCCACTTCCATGACATCACCGCCACGCACGACCACATGCTGGACGCGAGCGTTCTTCGTTGCGGCCTTCGGCGCGACGTTCGGAGCGCTGTTCGGTGCGACGTTCGGTGGGCGATTCTGCGCCGAAACCATTGCCGGCAACAGGGCGGCAAAGGCTAGCAGGAATCCGGCATGAGAGACACGTTGCATCGACGCTCTGAGCCGAGTTTAGCAGTTCTGGAAAGTGGAATCCGCACCAGAAGTCTTAGTCCCATCGTGCGCCCACAGGTCTAAGGAATGGCGGCGCTTTTGCCACATAGGCGCGCGCGAGCCGGAACCAGAACGGGCCCAAAATACTGGCTCGAAGAGCGGCGTGCTATTCCGGAGCGGTATTACTGATTGCCGGCCGCTGCCTTCAGATCCCTGCGGATCAAAGCGAAATCCAGCAAAAACCCAAGCCCCGCAGCGAACGGCACGATGCCGACTGCCGCTCCCTTCCAGGCATCCGGTTCCGCGCGCGCGATCAGCGCCATCATCAAAATGTAACCTAGCGAGATCGCCGCCAGCAGGATTCCCCAGCGCCGCGAATGAGCCGCCTCGGAAAGATCCGGTTCCATAGCCACACTGGCTCCCCGCGCAATCGCCGCCAGGCGTTCCTCGGTCCGCAGTTTGCGAACGCGGTAGTAGGTGTACATGGCCGCCAGCGGAACTCCAAAAAACAAAGTCACAGCCACCAAACCGATAATGTTGCCGTCCATTGTGCGCTCCTTACGCGGGCGCCTGTCGAGCCCGCGTTCTCTGCTCTTAATTACGCACCGGGATTCGAGGAAGTTCCCAGGTTTTGGTGAGCAGTGTCAAAGAAGTCAAGAGCGGCGGACAAGAGTGTCTGCCCTGCACTAAACGCCACCGGCCGTCCGGAAGTCCGGGCGGCCGGTGTTTCGGCGGTCCTCATTTGGACGAGAGGCTGGTTCGCCTCCGAGGCCGCGAGAGCGACTTATGACAGGAAGAACTCTTTCGCCAGCGGTAACCATTCCTGGTCGGGAATCTGTGCGGACAGGTCGTTGATGGCGACTCCGCCATCCTGTGCCAAAGAACCGGCCAGCGCTCCGGCGAAGGCCGTCGGCATCCGGCGTTGCAGGCGGTTTGCCGACTCTTCGGTCCACCAGCGCGCAAGCGGGCCACCCAACAGGTTGCGGAAGCTTGTCTTGGCATCGGGCGCTTGCACCGTCACCAGCCAGCCTTCTCCGTAAGGATCGTTCAGCGCCAATTTAGGATTCTTAACGAGCGCTGGGTTGATATCGGACACTGTCCCCTCGATCGGCGAAACCATGTCAACATTGCACCCGTCTCGATGGATGGTACACATTTTCTGGCCCTGTCGAATCCACTGGCCGCGTTGCGGCAGCGCGATGCTTTCCACCTTGCCGGTCAGCTTGGAGGCAAAGTCATCCATACCCACCCGCACCAGGTTGGGACTCTCGCTCAATGCCCAGGTGTGACCGGGGTGGTAGCGCAGATTTTCCGGTACCGCGAAGCCGCCTACCAGGGCCGGCTGCAGCCGGGGCAGAGCGTCACTCTTGGCTGGGGCGGCTTGCAACGCCGGCTGCACAGCGACAGCGTGGCGCGTGCGGAAATGGTCAATCAGTAAGAAGGTCGCGAATGTGAAGAGAACCAGTAGGACTGTCATAAGTCACCTCGTCTTTTGTCTTTTGGGGGCCGTCTATCAACCCGCCTCAGCACTTTTCTTAAAGGCAATCGCTATGCCAAGATGAGGCGACATGCGTGAAAGGTTGCTGGAGGGGGATGATCTCCTGTGAAATGAATTGGATAGAGAAAAGGCAATTTCGCCGCGTCCGCGGGCAGCGATGAAATCAACAACAAGGGATTGATGGGAATCGCAACAGCTCAAGCTGTTTGTTCTTAGCGTTTGGCGATGGACGATGGGAATGTCGGATTGGAATCAGTGAGTTGTGGGCTAGCGACGCACTGATGAATCTCGCAACAGCGGAAGTTGAAGAATGCAACGGTTCGTGTGGAGATCGCTATGTCGCTCCGTCTACGGGGCAGGGCTTCGCCAGCACCACGAGCATTTATTTCCGCAATCCGGCTGTGCGCGAGGGGTCAAGGGATTTTCGCCTAAGTGTTTGCTCTTGAATGAAGCAGTTCGTCGACCTTTGTCAGCAAGGTCATTCGAGAGAGCGGCTTCTGTAATAGAAGCGCCCCTTCTGCAATGAGTTCTTGCACAACAGGGGTTTCTGCATATCCCGACACATACAAGGCTTGAACTTCGGGGTGAAAAAGCCGGAGTTTTGACACTGCCAGTGGGCCACTCATTTCGGGCATGACGACATCGCTGATCACCAAGGGAATCCTACCCTTGTATTGGGCCGCAAGGTCAAGAGCCAAATCAC
>JBAVAA010000417.1:0-2638 GCA_049585515.1 Terriglobales bacterium
GTGCCGGTAAGAGTGCCGCCGGGATCGCCTTTCTGCAGGTCAGCCGTGGTGGGCGCCTTGGCTGCGGCGTCTTTCAGTTCGGTCGCCGAGGCTGAGGGCGGGGGTGTCGCCGGAGCCGGCGCGGAAGCCGGAGCCGATGACTGAGCATTAGCGACCGCGCCGATTAGGAGGCCGATCGCCAAGACACAAGCACTGAGACATCCACGTCGAAATAGCGTCATTTTTGATTGCTCCATGGTCATTTTTAGCTGCCCGGCGAAGCCGGCGCGTCTAGCTTTTCCAAATCGCGTTCTTATTGAAAGCCGCGGGTAGCACGTAGATGATCCCGAACAGCGTCACACCAATGCCCACCAGTCCAAGAACGATGCGGCCGCCCGTCCCGGTGACTAGGTGCAAACCAACGAGGATGAGAAACCAGCCAAACGCGGAGATGAAAGCTCCAATCAGCTTCATCCCTCCTGCTCCTGCTCTCTGTGCAGGCTTTCCTTCAAGGGGCCTAATCTTGAGAAATGCGAGCAGGCTCATCACCACGACGAGTGCTCCTGCCACTGCGATGAACTTACCCAGTCCCGTAGAAAAATACGCGATCCCAGCACACAGTCCGGTCAATCCCACGATGAATGTAGTGAATGAACGTCCTTGCCCCGTCGTTGCTGCCATAAAAACTGCCTCCTCGACCCGAAGCGGGTCATTCCGTGAATTCCAGTTGCGCCTCAGAGGGCGCGTGCCATTCTGTTGTTGAACTGCCAGCCTGGTGCTCAACGAACCGCCAGCGCTTCATCTGCTCGGTCTTTTCGCCGCGGCCCTAGTGGGCAAAGCAAGAAACAATACGAACTGCGCAATCGCCACGATTTCCAAAGCAAGTGGCAACTGTCCCTGCAGCCGAAACACGAGCATCAACGCCACCATCGAGAACCACTGCCATCGCGAGCGTTTCAGTCTGTCCACTCGATCCGAAAAACGGAACAACTGACTAAACGTCATATTCTGGCCAGGAGTCCCAGCCGCTTGCGCCCGAAAACAAGCAATCGCGAAGAAACCGCCGAGCAACAGTGAAGCCAGAATCATCTTGCCGCTCATCCCAAACATCCCAATCCCCCTCAACAGCCAAGACGTCCTGAACTCACGAACGCAAAACACACCCGTAGCTATCGATCAGCTTGCTCCATATGCCCCAATCAATAATGAGAACCCCAGGAACCGCCTCTCCTCAACATCGGGGAGGAATGCCTACGTCGTCTTAGGCGGCGATGCTCTCATCGGGTATCAACAAAGTCAAATTCGTATTTTTTATGGTAAGCATTACTTCAATTTCTGGTATCGAGAAGGGGGAACTCAACGCGAGTGGGAGCGTAACTGCATGGGCACGCGTGAAAGCAGAGTTTAGTCGTTCGCTTTCTTAGTGCAGCGCGAAGTAGAGTAGCAAACTGAAAATGAGAATGGGGACCAATGCCACCGCCACGTAAGCGAGGATTTTTGTTGACCGAACCTTGCGCTGTTTTTTCCATTCGCGCAGTTCCAAGCGATCGGCAACGCCGACTCGGGCAAGATGTTCGAGGTCTCTGGCAAAGTCGCGGGCATTCGCGTATCGGTTCTTAGGCTCCCGTTCGAGGGCACGGTAGATCACTTCCTGTAACTGGGGCGAGATCGAGGGATCGATTTCACGCGGCGGAATGGGATGCCGTAGGATTCGCTCGAACGGATCAACCCCTGGGAATGGCGTCCGGCCAGTCAGCATCTCATACAGCATCACTCCCAGAGAGTAGATGTCGCTGCGCGCGTCGCCCCGTTTTCCTTTCAGTTCCTCGGGGGAGACGTATTCAGTCGTACCTACAACTTGCGAAAGATTCGTAAACGTAATTCGCCGTGCTCCGGCCTGAGTCGCGACACCGAAGCCGATCAGCTTGACGTGGCCAATGGCATCGATCATGACGTTCTGCGGTTTGAGATCACGGTGAACGACTCCATGATTTTGAATGTAGTCAAGTACCTCGCAGATGCTGAGGGCAATCCGCACTGCGCGGTCTGGAGCAAGCTTTCTGTCGCCGTCAAGCAGTCGGCGTAGCGTTGCTCCCTCAAACCACTCCATAACTATGTAGTTCTGAGCGCGACCGTCCTCAGCAAAGACTTTCATGATGCCAGGATGATCCAGGGACTTGACGATTTCTTCCTCGCGGCGAAAGCGATTGAAAAAAGTCGGGTCGCTCTCCATTTCGGGATGCGGGATCTTGATGGCCACCGGTTGGCTCGTGTCAAGATCGATTCCACGAAAAACAGAAACCGTGCCGCTGCGCGCAACTACTTCCTCCACCAGGTAGTGATCGAGTTTGTCGCCCGAGTTGACTGGAGTTCGCATCAGAATGTTCTGGCAAAGACCGGCATGGGCCTGATTGTAGTGGAACTGCAATATGGTCCGTCCGCGGTGCCCGGGCAGCCCGAGGGCTTCAACGCGGATAGAGCGCCGTCGATCTTATCGCCGTCGTACGGCCGACGCACGACACTTCGTATCGCACGCAGAGTCGTTCTTCCTCTAGCAAGGATCAGAAAAATCTATTTGACGGGCTGTACTCGGGTTCGTAGCCTTGTTTTTACGCCGTTTGCTCCTAAGGATGGAGCGCACGGGCTTTCAGATCCACGG
>JBAVAA010000418.1:0-2961 GCA_049585515.1 Terriglobales bacterium
TGACGCGTCTGTCGAAGTCGAGCAGCCCCTCGAACCGCCGCCGATCGAGCTGCTACCAGCGGAACCGCTGCCGACGGAACTGTTCTCGACCGAACTGCTCCCAATGGAACCGTCGCCCATCCATCGCGCGGAGTCTGACGCTGCGCCTGGACCTGAGCCGGAGCCCGATGCTTCGATTTCGCCGCAGGATCTTGATGTTCACCGCAAGGCTCAGCGTTTTGCCCGCCTGCTGGTCGATGAGATCAAGCTCTACAATCAGGCCAAGGTTACCGAGGGCAGGAATCACAAAGATCTCTACGATCGGCTGCAAGAGCCGATCGAAAAAAGCCGTGCGACGTACCAGAAACGTTACGGGAACACCGTCGCTGGTCCCGCCAATTACTTTCAACATGAAATAATAAGGAGTCTCGCAGAAGACGATCTCTCCATGATGGGTGCGAACTTCAGGGACTAGGCAGGGTTTGAGTGCGCTGTATTGCGGTCGCGGTTTTCGCAGGAATTGTTTTTCTATCCTGGCTCGGCTCTTTATCGCCTGTAGCCGCACAGTCTGTTGAGACAGGGCTTGCCCGGTCTCCCGCCGCAAAAGCAAGCTCCCAGGGCACAGCATCAAAAAGCGCGGTATCTAAAAGCACGACGCCGGCCTCCACAAAGAAAACGACCGTCAAGCGGAAATCTGCGTCCTCCAGTAGTTCAAAGAAAAGACACAAAACCATTTCTCCGCGTGTGCGCCGGGTACGGCGCGCCTTCGTCGCCTCGGCCAGCCTTCGTCCCATGGCGCAGCAGTTGTTGCAGGACCGAACTCCCACCGCCTACGCCGGAGTCGAATCCTATGCGCGCCGTCACGCTAAAGAAGATGCCGGAGCGCTGGCCTGGCTCGTAATCGGTTACGCGCGCACCCTCGATCACGATTATGGCAAAGCGATCGACCCCTTGAACCGCGCCAAAGCCGGCGCCAGCGAACTAGGAGACTACGTCGCTTACTATCTCGGCGACGCTTACCTCAAAACCGCGCACACGGCCGAAGCGCTCTCAACACTTGCCGATTTCAGCAAGAACTTTCCCGACTCGCTTCTGATCCGCGATGCCGATGTGCTTTACGCAGATGCGCTGCTTGAGGAAAGCCGCGCGCGGGATGCCGCGGTTCTGCTCGAAAAGCAACGCGCTCCTCTGCGCAGCGATATTGAACTGGCGATCGGCCGTGCCTACGAAGCTGCGGGCGACAACCAGAAGTCGGCCAGCGCATTCCGCAACCTATACTTCAACCTTCCCAACAGTTTTGAGGCGGATGCGGCGGGGGCGGAATTGCACAAGCTCGGAATCTCGGGTTCGATCGCCGAGCGCCGCACCCGCGCCGATCTTCTGTTCAAAGCCAAACACTACAGCGAAGCAGCCCACGATTATCGCGAGCTTGTCAATGAAGACCAAATAAGTCCCGCCGAGCGTCCGCAGCTGCAGTTGGCCTTGGCTGAAGCGCTGGAAAAAAGTGGCAGCAGTCACGATGCCCGCAAGCTTCTCGCTTCCATGGGAGCGCAGACCGGCGACCTCGAAGCCGAACGCCTCTACCTGCTGAGTGAGACCGCGCGTTCAACCAGCGATGAAGATGCTGTACAACGGACGCTGAACGAGTTGCGGACGTTTGGTCCATCGAGCCCGTGGCTGGAAAAAGCATTGCTCTCGGCCGGAAATATGTATCTGCTGAAGCGCGACTATGATCGCGCCATCGACTACTTCCGCGAACTGCAGCAGCGCTTCCCAAGCGGCGGGCACGCATCCTACGCCCATTGGAAGGTGGCGTGGCTGAATTTCCGGCAGGGCCGAACCGACGAGGCCCGAAAAGGTTTCGAAAATCAAATCGCTCTCTATCCCGATTCCGGAGAGATTCCCTCAGCACTCTACTGGCGTGCGCGTCTCGCCGAAGAAGACGGCAATCCCGCCATGGCGCGGGCGTTTTATCAAAAGCTCTCCGATCGCTTTCGCAACTATTACTACGCCGAATTCGGCCGCCTGCGACTAAAAGCCCTGCGGCAAGCGCAAGCTGGTTCGGGAGAGGAAAGCTCGCCAAAACAAGCAGACCCAGTCCATTACGCGCTACTTGATCGCGTTCCGCCACTTTCAACGTCCGGAAAAATTACTGCTACCGATCCTCCCGACGACAATCTACGCGTCGAACGGGCGCGTCTGCTCTCGAATGGTGGGCTCGCCGATATGGCGGTGCGCGAACTGCAGGCCGCCGCCAACCAGGTTGATGGGACCTGGGCGCCGCCCGAGATGGCGCGAGTCTATCAGGACGGCGGCCGCTACGATCGCGGCATCGAGATCATGAAGCGCTCCACGCCCAACTATTTCGCCGTGGATATTCCCGACCTGCCGCGACCCTACTGGGAAGCGCTTTTTCCGAAGGCCTATTGGTCTGATCTGCGCAAGTATTCGATGCTGAACGGACTCGATCCCTATCTGGTCGCATCGCTAATAAGGCAGGAGTCGGAGTTCAACGCGTTGGCCCTCTCCCGGGCCAATGCCGTCGGCCTGATGCAGCTTCTGCCGAAAACCGGAAAAACGGTCGCGAAGCAAGTCAAACTCAAGAGATTCAGTGCGCCGCAACTCTACACGCCAGCAGTAAATCTCCAACTGGGCACGCGCTACTTCAAAGATATGGTCGATAAGTACAACGGACAATTCGAATATGCCCTGGCCGCCTACAATGCCGGCAGCGATCGCGTAGGAGATTGGCTGGGACAGGGACACTACCGCGATCCGCAAGAGTTCGTGGAGTCCATCCCCTTCACTGAGACCCGCGAATACGTGCAAGCCATTTTGCGAAATGCCGTAGTTTACCGCCAGCTGTACGGCACGCCGTAGTCAGCCATCAGCTATCAGTTTTCAACTGCTCCCTCACAGCAGGTTTCAGCTTCTTCAACTAAATTTCGCAGTTAACACTGATTTCGTGTTACACTGTATACG
>JBAVAA010000419.1:0-2176 GCA_049585515.1 Terriglobales bacterium
AGCGAAGCCAAACACGACCAGATCCGCGCTTACTACCGCACGCTTCTTTCCGCCTGGGGACGCCAGCATTGGTGGCCCGCGCGCTCGCGCTTTGAGATGATCGTGGGAGCTTACTTGACCCAGAACACCTCCTGGACCAACGTCGAAAAGGCGCTCGCTAACCTTCGCAAAGCGCGCCTGCTGACCCTCAACGGCATCCGCCGCACGTCTCTGCCGAAGCTCGAGCAATTGATTCGCCCGTCAGGATACTTCCGGCAAAAGGCGCGACGCCTGAAAACATTTGTAAGCTTTCTCGATGAGCACTACGCTGGTTCGCTGGCGCGGATGTTCACTAGGCCGACGGCCGAACTCCGCGACGAACTGCTCTCGCTTAGCGGGGTAGGACCGGAAACCGCTGACTCGATTTTGCTGTATGCCGGCAATCAACCCGTGTTTGTGGTGGACGCATATACCAGGCGCATTTTGGAACGGCACCAGCTGGTCGCGAACCAGGCTGGCTATGAAGAAATAAGACAACTGTTCGAAAGCGCGCTGAGCCGGACATCCCCGCCCACGCAAGGCCTGGACAGGGCAATCGCCTCGGACGCGGCACCCCTTGCCGCTATGGGGGCCGCGATCGAGTCACCGCCCGTCGCGCATGAGCATGGCCGAGCGCAGCGAACTGGTTCAGGTATTCAACGAAATGCACGGCCTGATCGTCGGAGTCGGCAAGACTTATTGTCTAAAGTCACAACCGCGGTGTGAGCGCTGTCCTTTGCAGAAGTTCCTTCCTCATGCAAAGTAAATCGACATGAAGCCACAAATGAACAACCGATTGAAATGGCGAACGCCGCTTCTAGCGTTTGCGGTCTTTTGCCAGGGATTTGGCGGCGCTGTGCATGAACAATCGTTACGTGAAGCGGCACAGGTCTCCGGGCTTCTCATCGGCACGGCGGTGAGACCAGCACAACTCTCCGAGGCAGCCTACGCGTCCACGCTCGCCCGAGAGTTCAATATGTTGGAGCCGGAAGACGCTCTCAAGTGGGAAGTGGTGCATCCCGAGCGCGAGTCTTACGATTTCTCGCAAGCGGACCAGGCCGTGGATTTCGCGATCCGGCATGGCATAAAAGTTCGGGGGCACACACTGGTCTGGCACCATCAAAATCCAAAATGGCTGATCGAGGGAGGATTCACCTCCGCTCAGCTCACTGAAATCCTGGAGAACCATATAAAGACTGTGGTCGGACATTACCGCGGCAAGATATTCGCGTGGGATGTGGTCAATGAAGCCTTCGACGAATTGCACCCCGGAACGCTGCGCAGCACAATATGGAGCGATCAGCCCGGAATTGAGTCACGGGGAAACAGAGCCGCGAGTGAGGAGGCGCAAGCGTCGGGCACCTCTGCTCGCTCGGAGCCAGAAGCTAGAAGCCAGAAGCAGCCTTACTCCTACATTGAGCGCTGTTTCCGCTGGGCGCATGAAGCCGATCCGCAGGCCCTCCTGTTCTACAACGAGGCCGAGGCCGAGACCATCAATCCAAAGTCGGATGCGATTTATGCTATGGTTCGCGATTTCCGGCAACGTGGCGTCCCCATCGACGGCGTGGGATTCCAGATGCACATCGCCAACCTGCGTGCCGACGCCGCATCTATTTCCGCCAACATCAACCGTTTCACAGCGCTGGGAGTACAGGTCCACATCACCGAGCTGGATGTTGCCTTGCCGGTCGATGCGAATGGCAATCCTCGCCCCGAAGACCTGCAACGGCAAGCAGATATTTATCGCGAGATCGCCCGCGCCTGTCTCTCACATCCCGGATGCACGGCAATTCAAACCTGGGGCTTCACGGACAAGTATTCATGGATCGGATCGCACTCGAAGCGGACGCAAGGCGCGGCGCTGCTATTTGATCCCAACTACCACGCCAAGCCCGCGTATGAAGCGCTATGGAGTGCGCTGGAAGTGGGAAGGCGGACGGCAGGGCACTGAGCGGCCTGGACTAGCCACTAGCGGTCGATGACGCCCTATAATGTGATCAATCCTTGGCCGCCTCGAATCCAATCCGTGAGGAAACCAAAACCTCCGGTCGCCGAAAGGCCCTCATCGCGCTCGCGACCGGCGTTTTTCTGCTGCTTACTATCTTAGTTTTGCAGGCTTCGTTCAATCTCAAGTTCATCAGTCCTGACAACAATGAGC
>JBAVAA010000420.1:0-6899 GCA_049585515.1 Terriglobales bacterium
TTTCCCCTACAGGGCGAACCTTATGGACCACTTTTCCGCGCGGGCGAAAGCGGACACTGAGGATACGGCTGACTCTAAGCGCTCATAACTTAAGGAAACGGAATGAAATTCAAACTCAAGCTCTATCGAATTCTCTCTTACACGGTGATCGGCGTTGCCCTGATGTTGTCGGCTGCGGTGGCCGAAACATGCCCTCAGTACTTGACGAAGGAAGAGTCATCCAAGCTCGAAAAGATCGTCGGGAACTCGAAGCTGGTGGTCTTCGGCGAACCGTCGCACGGTCTTAGGGCCGTGCACTGTCTTAATGCAGAGACGTTTCGTCACCTGGTGGAGTCGAAAGGCTTTCGCGTGATCGTGTTTGAGAGTGCATGGGGAATGGACGACGGCTTCCGTGACTTTATGCAGTCCGACCGCAAGGAACTCACTGGCGAGGAGAGCTTTTTGTTGAATGCGTTCAATTCTCCACCCACGCTTGATCTTCTCTACTACATTCGCGACCACAATCGCAAATATCCGAAGGATCTTATTCACGTGGCAGGCTTTCAACCGGAGCAGCCTGTAACAGACGCTCGGGCCATCTCCTCATACGCTTCGAAGGCAGTCGAGTTTTCCGCGTTTGACCTGCCTGCGAAAACAGCCTCGTGCAAAGCGTGGAACGAAGAATTTCCCGACGATATCGCGTTCATTGGTTTCAGCAGCAAGCGGAGACATAAGGAGAAGCTGCCAACGTATCGGGACGAGGAGCGCAAGCAGTGCCTGGATGGATTGACCGTTGTGGAACAGTTTCTTGAAAAGAACAAGAGAGAGCTGATCGAAAAGACCTCGCCAGCTCAGTTCCAAGAGGCCATTCTTCATGTCAAGAGTCTGAGAAATTATGTGGGCTTGCTCTCCATAGTACTGGACAGCAGCGTTACCCACCCCAACATGACACCGGCAGAGACTTTGAAACAGGGCCACGACACTTACGAGCAGGGCGATGCTGCTCGTTTCGAGGTTTTCCAGACGTTGCGGCAGACCCGCTACCAAAACATGAAGATTTACCTCTGGATGCATGATTGGCACGCCGCCAAGCACTCCGATGAGATCGAGTATCCGGAGAATATTCCGATGGGAACTGTTTCGTTCGGAACCAGACTCGCCAAGGAATACGGCCACGACCTGGTGGACATCGGCGGCATCGTCGGTTGTCCCTCCTGCAAAGAGGGTGTCCCGGCCGATGCGATCGAAAAACAATTCTCCGATATGTTCGGTAACAAAACAGTGCTCGTTGACCTCAGAAATCCGACGGCGGCCGAACAGAAACTGCCTTTGAATACAGCTGGTTCACTCTGGGATCAGCTCTACAAAGACCGCCTGGTCAAGATCGTTTTGCGTGACCAGTTCGACGCCGTTTACTACTTGCCCGAGTCCAAGACGTTTTACGAAAAGTAGGCATCACGCGGAACACAGCATAGAAAGAGGAGGTTATTACTGATGTCGAAGAGATTCCCAATCGTCGTATTCATGCTGAGTGTGGCTCTGGGTGCTGTGGCAGCCGATCCCAATGCCGCCCCGCAGCAGGCACAGACCAGAGTCATCGATAAGCCCGATTTGGCACCCATCATCAAGCGCGTGGCAAATCCCAAGGGTTATGGCTACGACCCCGGGTTTCTGGCGCTGATCTCCAAGCCGTCGCCCTATTACTCCGACTTTTTTGGAATACAGGCCCTCAAGGACCTCACTAAGAAGAAGATCGAGCACGATTTTGTTCCAAAGTATGCGTCGGTCGTGAAAGATGTCGACAACTCACTAGAGCTGAAATTCAAGAGCGGATGGAGTGCGACGTTCTATGTGAATTCGTCTCTAGAAATTATGGGCAACGCGGTGCCATTCGATCATGTCTACATTAGCG
The DNA here is from genome assembly GCA_049585515.1 of Terriglobales bacterium. Taxonomy (GTDB): domain Bacteria; phylum Acidobacteriota; class Terriglobia; order Terriglobales; family Acidobacteriaceae; genus Acidiflorens. The sequence continues at coordinate 1,892 of JBAVAA010000420.1, forward strand.
GTGACACCTACGTTGAGTTCGAGAAGAACATCGACGAGTTTCTGGAGATCCTGAAGGCGCAGAAACTCGAGAATACTTACCTAATCAAGAATCCGTACTATGCGGAAGAGTTAGAGGCAAAGAAGAGGCTCGATGTCGGCGATGCTTCTTCCGTCACTGTCACACCGGATCCTGATTTAAAGCAGTTCAGCCAGCAGAAGACAGCGGTGTGGATCTATCCAGACGCTGTTCATGGCAATTACAAGGCATTTGAGGCCTTCTACAACGTGCTGAAAACCGCTGATTTCGACTGGCTGGCACTTGAGGTGCTACCAGTAACTATGCAGAAGACATTGGACACGTTCATCGACGCAAAGGAAGGGTCCGCCGAGTACATACAGGCAAGGGAAACCTTACTTTCTACGCTATCGAATGGCTGGGATAAGCGATTTGGATTGAAGGGCCCCCCTGAAGAAGGACCATTCTTTAAGACACTGGAACTCATGCGCGAACGCAAGAAACATGTCTATGGGCTAGACGCTCCGCTTGAATACACGGCGTTCCGCTATGGCGAGACGCCATTTGGAGGCGCAGTGCGCGGCGATCTGTGGGCGAGAAGTGTGCCCTTGACTGGACGGGGAATCGTGTTCGGAGGCAGTGCGCATTTTATGTTCCCCCAATCAGTCAACTTTCAGGATTTCCTCCATTTGCGTAATCCAGAAGTGAAGTTCTACAGCAGTACGAACATTCAACCTGCGCCCCAATCCTGATGTAGGAGACTCCATGAAGCCTTCGATAGAGACAGGATCCGCGCCTCGCAGCTCCGACTTGAGGTGTAGAGCCAAGACCCAGCGTTCGATGCGGACCCAAGTCATCGCACCGTTGCTGCTTTCCGCGGCGCTGCTGCTTCCTTTGCGTGGGCTGGCGCAAAACGGAGCGGCAGTCCCGCCACCGGCGAGCCACTACTTCCTCAAGTGCCGCAAACTGATACAGCCTGGGACCGGCGCGGTGATAGAACCAGGAGTGATTGAGGTAAGTGGTGGCCGCGTTCTCCGCGTGGGAAAAGCTGCGGAGTTCGCGATTCCTGCCGATGCAGCGGTCGTAGACTTCGGTGACAAGTATGTCATCCCCGGGCTGATTGAAACGCACGCTCACCTGTATACGAATCTGGTCCAGGGTCACTCCAGTAACGAATTATTGCCGCGATTGTTCCTGGCCGGCGGCATCACCAGCGTGCTGGATCCCGGCTCGTTCAATCCGGAGGGTGATTTTGCCATCCGCGACCGGGTCGATTCGGGCGTATCGCCGGGGCCGCACTTCTTCCTTTCGGGGGAATATCTCCAGATGTCCCCGCCGGATACCGGAATGGCGAAGCTTAGCACTGTGGAGGAAGCGAACCTGCGCATTGATCGCTGGGCGGACCAGGGCAGCGCTGCCATCAAGATCTACAACGGAATGCACGGGGAAATCCTGAAGGCGGCAATTGAGCACGCTCACGGGCGCGGGCTTCGCGTGGTCGCTCATATAGGAGCGATCACTTACAGTGAGGCGATTGAAGATGGCATCGATGTGCTCTATCACGGCATTTATGCGATGCCGGAGCTTATGCCTCCCGGTATGCCGCCGGAGGCGATCGGGATGATCAACACCGATTTCGCTCCTCCCGAATACGACCGTTTTTACAAGGCTCTGGGCGAAGCCAATCTGCACCAACCCGCGATCACAGATATGCTGAAGCGCGCGGCCGCGGCTCGCGTTGTTTTCGGGCTGACAATTGTTGCGCTGGAACCGCCCAGTCTTCAGTTGGACGAAATGGAGAGGCAGAAGAAATTTTATTCCGACGAAGCCTGGAAGAAAGTCGAGAAGCGCGCGTCAGCCCCCGCGAAGCCTTTCGCGAAGGCGGTGTTCGAAAAAAACATCGAATTCGCGCGCCTTGCTCACGAAGCCGGTGTTCCCCTGACGATCGGAACCGACATGACGAACCTCCAATTACTCCCCCAGTTCGCTTTTTGGCGAGAGATGGAAATCTTTGCCAAGGCAGGAATGTCTCCCATGGAAGTATTGAAGGCGGCGACTGCCAACGGCGCTTTTGCCATCGGACGATCCGATTTCATCGGATCCATCGCGCCGGGCCAACTCGCCGATTTCGTCGTCCTCAATGCGGATCCTTTGCTAAACATCGGCAACACCCGCGCTGTCTACCGCGTCGTGAAAGACGGCACAGTATATGACCCCGAAACATTGCTGAAGCCGGTAATCGGGCGCGTGCATTAGGAGTTGTGATTGCTATGACGGAGAGCGGAGGCATCACCAGGCGCGATCTGCTACGTGCTACCTCGATGGCATTCGCGTTACCGAAGCTCTTTGCCCAGAACATGCATGCCGACGCCGGCGCGGCGGATGACGAAGAGTTTTGGGCGAGGGTGCGCGATCTTTTCCCCATTGACCCGAACGTCATCCAGTTGAATAACGCCGCTATTGGAAGCACGCCAATCCACGTTCTTGACGCCGTGAAGCGTTACAGTGACATGCTCGTCAGTCAGCCCTCCCATTTTTACTACGACGAGCAGGAGGATTACATCGAGCGGGTTCGGAGCCAACTCGCCGCCTTTTTCGGCTGCGATGCAGAAGAATTGGCGGTCACGCGAAATGCGAGTGAAGGCTTGCACAATGTGATCTTCGGTCTCGATCTCAAACCGGGCGACGAGGTTCTCACAACGACCCAGGACTACCCGTCCATGCGCGACAGTCTGCAACAAAGGGCGGCGCGCGAGGGCATCATTTTTAAGACTTTCTCCTTTCCGCTGCCGCCACAGAGCGAGGATGACCTTTACGATCGATTTGAAAAAGAGGTGACGGAACGGACTCGCGTTCTGCTGATTTCGCACATGACGTGGACGACTGGTCAGATTTTCCCGGTCAGACAGCTGTGTGAAATGGCTGCGGCGCGCAACATCCAAACCATCATTGACGGCGCGCAGTCCTTCGGGCACATTCCGGTGCGACGGGACGATTTGAAATGCGATTATTTTGCCACCAGTCTGCACAAGTTCTTCTCGGCGCCGTTGGGAACCGGGTTCCTCTATATACGCCGCGACCATGTCGAGAGGCTCTGGGCGTTGATGGGTTCCTCACCGCAATTGAAAAACAACATCCGGAAGTTCGACAACCTGGGTCCCGGCACAATGCCTATCCATCTGCGAAACGCCATTCCCGAAGCCATCAGCTTCAACGAGTCCCTGACTGTGACCCGAAAGGCAGAACGGCTGCGCTACCTGCGGCGGCGCTGGATGACCCGCCTGAACAAAGTCCCCGGGGTGAAGCTGCTGAATTCGGACGACCCTTCCCAGAGTTGCGGAACTGCGGCTTTTATCCCGGGCACATGGGACGTTCAACACTTTGTCCAGGTGCTGCAGCGCCAACATCAGATCCAAGTTCGCGCGCGGGGAGTAGCTGGCGAGTTTACGGCCGTGCGGGTCTCTCCCAACGTATTCACAACAGCTGCTGAGATCGACCGTTTCAGCGACGTCGCCCAGCAACTCATTCCCCGTGGGGAGAAATCATGATGTTGTGGCTGGCGGCGCTTCGCGACTGGGTTCGCTTGGGCTGCATCTTGATCGCGGCGTTGTCCAGCGCATGGGTGATGGCGCAGCAACCGCCGGATTTTCGTCTTCCTGCTGGCGTCGTCCCGTCCGCTTACACAGTAAGCCTGACTATTATTCCTGCCGAGCCGTCGTTTCACGGCAACATCAGCATCGACCTCGACATACAGCATTCCATCCAGCTTATCTGGCTAAATGGAACTGGTCTGACTATCGGGTCCGCTGAGGTTTCTCAGCATGGAAAGGTGCAATCTGCGGAAATCGTTGCCGGCGGAGCGGATTTCATTGGCGTTCGTGTCCCGAAGCCTTTGGCCGCCGGCAAAGCAGAGCTTCGGATCGCATACACCGGTAAGATCAGCTCGGGTGGCGACGGCTTGTTCCGTCGCGACTACAAAGGTGCGACTTATCTTTTGACCCAGTTCGAGCCGGACGCGGCACGACGCGTGTTTCCTTGTTTTGACGAGCCCGGTTTCAAGGCAACGTGGCAATTCACGCTACACGTTCCCCACGATCAAGTGGGACTGACAAACGCGCCCGTCGAGTCGGAAATGCCGGAAGCGAATGGCATGAAAGCAATCCGATTCGGCCGAACGAAACCACTTTCTACCTACCTGGTAGCGCTGGCTGTGGGGCCGTTCGACATTGTCGAAGCCGGACGTGGGGGAAAGAGCCAAACTCCCGTTCGCATCATCACGCCGAAGGGAGAGGGGGCCGGCGCGAAGTTTGCAGCAGACATTACGCCGCCCGTGCTCGACTGGTTTGAGGACTACCTTGGCGTCCCTTACGCCTTCGGCAAGTTGGACCTGATTGCTAATCCGGGATGTTCGAGCGGCGCCATGGAACACCCGGGACTGATTACCTTCTGCGGGCCGCAACTGGTTACACTACCGGAGCAGGACTTCCCCAAGAGACGACGCGATTTCACCCGCGTCATCGCGCACGAGATGGCCCACCAGTGGTTTGGAAACCTCGTGACCCCGGCCTGGTGGGATAATCTCTGGCTCAGCGAGGGCTTTGCTACGTGGCTGCAAGGAAAGTATATCGAAGCCACTCATCCTGAGTGGAATTTCAGAACGGAAGAACTGCGAAACCGGTTTGCGACCCTGCAGGACGACGGTCTCGCAACCACGCGCCGTCTCAACGAGCCTGTCAACTCCAAGGCGGAAATCAACAATTCCTTTGGGTCTATCACGTATGTGAAAGGTGCTGCCGTGTTGGCGATGTTCGATGTGGCCACTGGCGACGTGAAGTTTCGCCAAGCGCTGCGGCGATATCTCGATGGGCATCGCTTCAGAACAGCGACGAGCGAGGACCTGATTGAAGCGTTGCACGCAGAAGACGGCAGGCAACTTGCTGACGCCCTGGCCAAATTTGTTGATCAGCCGGGAGTCCCGTTGGTTAATGCGTCCCTCGCATGCTCCGCGGCC
>JBAVAA010000421.1:0-2791 GCA_049585515.1 Terriglobales bacterium
TTGCCGCTTATCGCCCGAAAACGACCGCCCCACAAATGTAGCTCCCAACTGAATTGCCAACGAACAGGTATCGACCGGCGGCAGATCATTCGCCACGCCGCTCTTCAGCGTCGATCCCAGGTCCGCAGTCGCCGAGAACTGGCCCTTGGTCAGTCCGTAGCAGCCATTGTCCTCGATCACGTAGATGATTGGCAGGTTGCGCCGCATCAGGTGGACAAACTGTCCGATGCCAATCGAAACCGTGTCACCATCACCGGTGACCCCAAGCGCCAGCAGACCGTTGTTCGCTAGGACTGCTCCCGTCGCCACGGAGGGCATGCGCCCGTGGACGGAGTTGAAGGCGTGTGACCGGTTCATGAAATAAGCCGGGCTCTTCGATGAGCACCCGATGCCGCTGAACTTAGCCACACGCTCGGGCTGCACGCCCATTTCATACATCGCATCGATGATGCGTTCGGAAATTGCATTATGCCCGCAACCGGCGCAAAGCGTAGTCTTCCCGCCGCGATAGTCAACCACCTGCAGTCCGATGCGATTAGTCTTTGGGGCCGGCGTAGAAACTGGATTAGTAGCCGGCGTGTTACTGGGAGTATTCCCCATGTTACTTACCCTCCATCATCATCAGCTCGTCAGTTACAGAGCGCGCATCAATCGGCAATCCGTGAATGTGACAGATCGAACGCAAACGCGGCGTCAATTCCGGCTTAATGTCGAGCTTCAGCAGAGTGGCCATCTGCCCGTCGCGGTTCTGCTCCACCACGTATGTGCGGTCGTGCCGCTCGATGAAGTCGTGAACCTCGCGCGTAAACGGATAGGCCAGCAGGCGAAGATAGTCCGTTTCCACTTTGTGTTCTTTGGACAACTGGTCGCGCGACTCGGTGATCGCCCAGTGCGTAGTGCCATAAGCCACGATCCCGATCTTCGACTTATCCCTGGACACCATCTCCGGCCGTGGTACCAGCGACCGCGCCGTCTCGAACTTCTTGTTGATCCGCTCCATGTTGCGTTCGAAATCATCGGGACGCTCGCTATACTGCGCCTTTTCGTTATGGCCGCTGCCACGCGCAAAGTACGCCGCCCCGGGATGACCAGTTCCCGGAAGTGTGCGATAGCCAATGCCATCGCCATCCACATCCTTGTAGCGCGCAAACCCGCCCGCCTTTTCAAGATCGGCCTTGCTCAAAACTTTCCCACGGCTTATCGGTTTGTCAGGATAAGGAAACGGATCCGACATCCAGTTATTCATCCCCAGATCGAGGTCCGACATGACAAACACCGGCGTTTGCAATCGCTCGGCCAAATCAAAAGCCTCCTGCGCCAGAGTGAAGCACTCGCTGACCGAGGAAGGAAACAGCATGATGTGTTTGGTGTCGCCATGGCTGAGAAATGCCGTAGAAAGCACGTCGCCCTGCGAAGTACGAGTAGGCAAGCCAGTCGATGGCCCGACCCGCTGAATGTCCCAAATTACTGCCGGAATTTCCACGTAATATGCGAGGCCGGTAAACTCCGCCATCAGTGAGATGCCGGGACCGGCGGTAGCCGTCATCGAGCGCGCTCCCGCCCAAGCCGCTCCGATCACCATGCCCACCGCCGCGAGTTCATCTTCCGCCTGCACGATGGCAAACGTAGCCTTGCCATCCGGCCCGATGCGGTATTCCTTCATGTACTCGATCATCGTCTCCACCAGCGACGACGATGGAGTGATCGGATACCAGGTCACAACCGTACACCCGGCAAACATGCATCCCATGGCCGCCGCGGAATTGCCGTCGACAATGATCTTGCCTTTTGTCTTATCCATGCGCTGGATGTAGTAAGGATCGCGCTTCTTCAGGTTAGCGGCCGCGTAATCGTGCCCCGCCTTCGCAGCCGCCAGATTCAGATTTGCCGCTTTCACCTTGGTAGCAAACTGTTTGCGGATCGCCTTCTCCACCTCCGCATAGTCGATCTCCAGCAGCTGCGCCGCCACTCCCACATAAATCATGTTCTTGATCAGCTTGCGCAGCTTCGCGTCCGCGCCCACCGTCGCCGCGAGCTTGTCAAACGGCACCGCGTAATACACCAGATCGTTCCGGAGCTTATCAAGCGCCAGCGGTTCGTCATACAGCACGGCCGCGCCCGCCGTAAGCGTCTTCACGTCCTCCTGCGCCGTTTCCGCATTCATCGCGATTAGCATGTCGATTTCTTTTTTGCGCCCGATGTAGCCATCTTTATTGGCGCGGATGGTGTACCAGGTTGGCAACCCCGCAATATTCGAAGGAAAAAGGTTCTTTCCCGAAATCGGCACGCCCATCTGGAAGATACTGCGCAACAAGACGGTGTTGGAACTCTGCGACCCCGAACCATTCACTGTCGCAACTTGAATGCTCATGTCGTTAACGACACGCCTTTGCCCCAGCTGACCCAACGATTCCTGGGGCACGACATCGGTAGTGGCCATTCCTGTACCTTTCTTGTCAGCGGGCAAACCCCGAGCCCGAAAATGTCGCGAAATCAAGCAGGAAAACTGCGTTAATTATACGCGCACTGCGCCGGGCACAGGGTTAACCAGCAGCACCCCGGCTTTCGAAGGTGCCCCGGCTTTGGGCGGGCCTTTCGCCTCTTTTATCGGCAGCCGCAATTCCGCTTCGGCGATAATAGAACGATGACTGGTTTCTCTGAACCCGATGCTACCGCTCCCAACGTTGTCAACACGCAGCATTGCAACGTGGCCCTGCTCGGCTTCGGTACGGTCGGAAGTTCAGTCGCGAAAATTCTATGCCAGCGCTCGAACGATCACCTTCGCCTCACC
>JBAVAA010000422.1:0-5881 GCA_049585515.1 Terriglobales bacterium
GGGAGCTTCGTCTCAGCCGAAGGAGAAAGGGTGTGGTGTTTTGCAAGTTCCGCACGAATGATTTCAAATCCTTGAACGTCATTCGGGATTGCAATTTTCCTGCGAGGCTCAATACTTTTGACAACCAGCCATCGCAGTTCCTCGCCTAGATACTCCACTTCGGAAAAGGCGATCTTCACCTCCGGAAATCCTTTTCTTTTGCGAGCGATGCCAGTGTCATCCAGAACAAAGACCATCTCACGCTCTGCACGGCGGAGAGCTTCTCGGCATGCTAGAGCAGAAGCACCTACGACCCCGCCAAGCATAACGGGTACCGCCAGCCACGACAGCCAACTACCCTCTGAGCCTGCCCTCAGCATCCCTAGGGAGCCAAGGACGAAGATCAACACAGTTATCGCGATTAGTGAAATCACTGTGACCCATGACAGCAGCCGGAACCTCGTCCCGTGCGCTTGGCCCAAAGCTCGTTCAATCTTGAACTCTGGCAACTTTCGCCCTCCTAAGTCGAACCATTGTCTCCTAATTGCGATCGTCCAGCTGAACCTCCGGCCGCCTCAGTTCCCGCGTGCGCCCAACAATCTTTCCAAATTCCATCCAGACAAACTCATCGGCCGCGTCCTCAAGCAGCGAAGCCTGATGCGTGACGATAAAGATCGTTGTTCCTCGATCACGAATCTCCGCCAGCAGGCGGACCATCTCGGTTGCAGAATGAAGATCCACGTTCGAGAAGGGCTCGTCGAGCAAAAGGATCTTGGGGTTGTTCAATAAAGCCCGCGCCAAAGACATGCGCTGCCGCATGCCCTGCGAGTACTGGCCAACGGGGCGAACAAGTTCAGGATCAAGACCGACTGCCCGAATGACCTCGGCGCAGCGCGTGCGGCTGACGATCCCGTACAGCCGGGCAAAGTATTCCAGGTTCTCCATCCCGCTCATCTCGTCATAGAGCAGCGAGGGATGCGCCATGTAGCCCACATGCTGGCAGACGTCGTGAAATTTGCTGGCCCCAAGAATTGAGACCTTCCCACTCGACGGCTGGTTGAGTCCTGCCAGAGTGCGTAGCAGAGTAGTTTTGCCGGCGCCGTTGTCGCCGAGAATGGCGTACAGTTTCCCGCCGGAGAATTCCGCGGTAACGCCGCGCAACGCGGCAAAGCGGCCAAACTGTTTGATCAGGTTCGAGAGGATGACGATAGGGGAGGTTTCAGTCAAAGGGTTAAGAGCCTGCGACGTAGCTAAGATCCGGATCAGGACACCGTCAACGAAGTTCAAAATCCGAGCTAATTTCGAAAGCGGGTCGTAGTGTTTTGTAAACGGGGCATTTATTCGCGTAGATGCCGTGCACACGTTCCACGGTTTCACGGGCCTGCTCAGCTCCCTCGAGCAAGAAGTGAACGTGTACTCTGCGAATTACCAGAACCCCCTCATCGGATTCGATTTCCCCTCGTACTTCGGCGCGCAAGCGGCCGTTGCTCGCATCTATTTTGCGCGCTTCCAGCGCGCCCCCGAAGGTTCCGACCATTCAACCACCAAGGGCAGCCACAACGTAGTCAATAGTTGCCGCATGCGATTCGGAGAGTTTTGTTGGATCCACACCATAATGCTCAGCAATGGCTCCGTGGACGCTGAACGCCACCGGCTGCGGCTCCCCTGGCAGATGCGCGATTCGAAGCGGTCCCAAACGGCGTTCAATCCGAACATTCGACACATAGACTGGGTTCGACATTTCCGTTAATTTCCCATCGCGCTCGACCCCGGATTCTGGTTCTGCGACATACTCTTAGCGGGTTGGGCACTTGGCGTGGCTCCCGGCTGACCGGGTTGCGGCGCATACTTCGAGGCGCACTTAGCTTGCAGCTGCTTGGCATGAAACACGCCATCGCGTCCGAAGCTGCCATCCGCCAACGCCTGCGAATCGTCCTTGAACGTATCCGGAGGAGCTTCGGTCCCGGTATAGGAAACTGGTAGCGTCAGATCGTTTTCCTTGAGCATGAAATCTACACGGGTCCCCGAGCGCTTGATCGATCCCGGCACCACGTTCCCCGCGACCCGCAGACGCTTGGAATAAGCATCGTTCCCCATCCCGTTCAGTTCTTTGATCGTGACGTAATAGCTCTTGCTGTCCTGCACGCCCGTGTATGCGAGATAGCCGAGGGAGCAGAGAATCAGTACGGTGACGGAGCCGAACTTTAGATATTTATTGGTTTCACTGGACATAGGAACCCCACCCTGAATAAAAACTGTACGCGCTGCATCTGGGCGGGTCAAGGCGCATAGGTTCGCGGACAAGAGTGTCCGCGCCACACACTCCATGGTGCTGCATTTACAATGCCTTTCATGATCCATCCCTGGCACGACGTCACGCCCGGAAGCAAGCTTCCGCAGGAGTTCAACACCGTTGTTGAAATCCCGTTCGGCTCCAGCGTGAAGTATGAACTGGACAAAGCCAGCGGCCTGATCAAACTCGACCGCGTTCTGTACTCGGCGGTTTACTATCCCGCCAACTACGGCTTCATTCCGCAGACTCTGGCCGAGGACGACGACCCGCTCGATGTGCTGGTGCTCTGTCAGGAGACCGTGGTGCCGCTCACCATCATCCACGCGCGCGCCATCGGGCTAATGACCATGATCGATTCGGGGAAGAAAGATCACAAGATCATCGCCGTTGCCACCGAAGACCCGGAGTTCAACGCCTACCGCGAAGCGGCGGAAATGCCGCCCCACCGCCTACTCATGCTGCGCCGGTTTTTTCAGGATTACAAACAGTTGGAGGGCAAGTCGGTGGAAGTGGACGAAATCCAGCCCGCAACCAAGGCCTATCCGATCCTCGAGGATGCTTTGCGGCGATACAGCGAGCAGCGTCGCAAGGGATTTGACGGGTGCAAGCCTTGATGTGTTCCCCCTAAGCGTCTGTGCCGCCAGCCGCCTCGCGCCATAGGCTAACTTCGGCTTAGCTGCCTTCTTTTTGCAGTTCGAACGCCTTCTGCATGTAGCGCCGGCATTCATCGAGCGCCCCTTGTGTGTTGTCGTTGGTCTGGATCGCCTGGCGATACTCATTGACGGCGCGTTCGCGTTGTCCGGTCACATCGAAAATCTTGCCCAACTGCAAGTGGCTCCAAACCTCAGTCCAGCGCGGTTCGCCATCCCCATTCAGCGATTCGCGATAGGCGTTTGCCGACGCCTGATAATTCTTCTGCAGGAAAAACACCTCGGCGATCCGGTAGTGGGCCAGCGAACTGTTCTTGTTCACTTCGAGCGCTTTGTTGAACTCGCTGAGCGCTCCCGCCAGATCGCCCTGCTGGGTCAGCCCTTGTCCGCGCACAATGGAAGACCGCAGCTTGATGTCTTTGGAATTCGTCAGTACGCGGTTTTCGGGATCAATCGAGATCCGCCGCGGGCGGCCAAAGGTTTCCACCGAAAACGGGGAATCGGTGCCCACCACCTCAATCCGTTTCTCTTCCGTCCGTCCGTCGGTATCGATTCTCAAATTCACCGGCATGCGGAACAGGTCCAGATCCTGCGAGATCGCTCCAACAATCCGAAAGCCTTTGTTGTTGCCCAAACGATAAACCGTGTATTTCGCCTTGAATTCGGGGGCGCTGGTGGAATCCAGCCATTGCGAGTAGAACCAAAGCAGCTTTTCTCCGTACACACTCTCGCTGAGTTTGCGGAAGTCGTCGGTGCTGGCTGACTTGCCCGCATACTTCGTGGCGAAATCGCGCATGAGCTTCAGATAATTTTTCTCGCCCAGTACCCAGCGCAACATGTGCAGGATCATGGCGCCCTTGTCGGTTACCAGCGACTGAAATTCAGGAGAGAAATAGTCCAGTTTGTCGGCGCTCGATAGCGGCACGCTGTCATAGGCGAGCGCCCCGACGGACATCTCTTTCACCATCTCCTCCAGTCCGCCTTCGCCCGCGGCGCTCTCCACGTAGCGAGCTTCCGAATAGCGCGCGAAGCCGTCACTGATCCACCAGTCGTCCTTCGATGCCGGACTGACCGAGACGCCCCACCATTGATGGGCAATCGTGTTGGCCACCGTGCGATAGTTGGTCTTTTCCGTGATGACGCGGCTCGAAAGCGCTGCGATTTCCGGAGCCCAGGCCGTGGGCACCGTGTCATCCGGAATTTCGACAATTTTCAAGCGCGTCGAGGGTGCGTTGCCATACTGGGTGACGAAATACGTGAACACTTTGATCGCAGTGGACGTATATTCCGCGCCCAGATCTTTCTTGCTGGGCTTGAAGAACAGATGCAAATCGAGCCCCGCTTCGTCGCTTTTGAACTCCTGGAAGGCGCCCGCGATGATGGTGCCCGGAAAACTGGCCTTGTCCGACGTGAAAGTGAAGGTCTTGGAGTTGGCCAGATCGGTCACGGGTTTCTTTGCGCCTGGCGCCACCCCGGACGATTCCTTCCCGCTGCCAATCACCACCATGTGCGCGGGAACAGTAACGCTGATCGTCGAAGTAAACCGGTTCACGCCGTATCCTGCAACCGGAAACCAAAGTCCCGAATAAAGCAGGTAACTCGTATCCGGACCCACATACGCAAGTTTTAATCCGGGAACCGGGCTGTCGTCGGAGCTTTCCAGCGTGCCTTCGTATTCGAAGGTGAAGGTCGTGCTCGCATTTTTTGCGATGCTGCTATTGAGCGAGAAACGTACGGTTGAGTCCTGCGTGTTGCGCTCCGGAGTCAGGGGCTTGTTATTGGAGTCGACGAGCTTGGTAATCCGCAGCGCGTTATTCAGCTGAAACGTGGCTACGTTGAGATCTTCGAGGGCTGTGACTTTGACCACCGCGTGCGCGCTAAGCTTGTGGCTCTGGGGCAGAAGTTCGACATCGATCTGGTAGTCGTCAGCCCGCAGGCGAGCCTTTTCAGCCGCGAGAGCGGTCCCGTCCGCAGCCAAACCGAAGAACAGGGCAAGACAAACGATTCCTGTCAAACCGAGCGCCCGGCGCGCTGGTCGAGAGTGGCAAAGCTTCAAGTAATGTCTCCTGGGCAGGGCTACAATTCCTATGATGTTAATTTTCCCGCAAAAGATGCTGTACCGACAAGGGCAGCCAGATTTTGTTTGGTCAAATCTTTGTCTTACAGTCCCGCAGCAGTGTAGGCCATAGCTCGCCATTGTCGGCATTGGGTGATCTAAAACAGCGGGCGCTGGGTTTTCTTGATAGGAGCGGAAGCGCCCAAAAGTTTTGACTTTCGATCACCCGATCACCCGATCACTCGATGACCCGATCCTCAAGATGATGTCGGCCGCAATTTCCGATGGATGTGCGTCCGAACCGTTGGCCTGCTTCAGCCGCGCTTTCACCGCCGCCAGGCCTTCGATCATCCGCGTCCTCTGTTCACCTTCGGGGATGATCTGCTTCATCTCCACAACGATGTTCTCGGTTGTGAACTTGTGTTGCACCAGTTCCGGCACGACTTGCTCCCCGGCAATCAGGTTGACCATAGCAAAATAAGGAACTTTCACGCGTGGCTTGCCCAGCGCATAGGTAAGCGGAGCGACGCGGTACACCATCACAAACGGGGTGCCCATGAGCGCAGCTTCGACCGTAGCCGTGCCGCTCGCAACGATGGCGGCGCGCGAGTGAAACAAAGCAGGCAGCGCTTCGGGCACCAGGTGAATACTTTTCTGTAGAGACGCGGCTCGCTGCGTCTCTGTCGCCGACTGGATCAACTCGCGGAGGAACGACGCCTCAAGTGTGCGCGCTACCGGCAGCAAGAATTCGTAGCCGCGGTCCAGCAGCCCCGTTTCGAGGCGATTCGCCGCATCAAGAATCGTTGGCAGGTTCATGCGGACTTCCTTGCGGCGACTGCCCGGCATCAGCGTGATCCAGAGTCGTGTGGGGTCAAGTTGGTTCGCCGCCGCATAGGCCTCACG
>JBAVAA010000423.1:0-5769 GCA_049585515.1 Terriglobales bacterium
TATCTTGACTTCGTTTCGCCCGGCCGTCAGACTCAATGCTGGATCGACATTCCGGTCCTGCTAGAAAAAAGTCCCTCCCTGCATTCAATCCCCCTTGCATTAATTCCCCCCTGGCGTTCGGCTGCCGCAAGGTACCCATGCCTGTATTCCAAAATGCACTCCAATACCCGACTGCAAACGAGGAAGCTCGATTCCATGAAGTTCTTTTCTGTGGTGGTTCCCGCGACTCTGCTTTTTCTAATTACTCTCGCCCCGGCTCAGATCAGGCCGGTTACCGGCAAGGTGTTCACCCCTGATTCCAGCATCGAAAAACCCATCGACTTGGGAAGACGCGCTCATACGAATCTCCAACTATTTCTGCCCACCAAAGCCATGAACAACGTGCAGCCCCTGGGCCCGCCATTTTCTGGATACGGTTACGAAACCCCCGCATCTCTCGGCTGCGTTTACAACCTGGTCAAGGTGGTCGCCGGATGCAACCCGAATACGGTGACGGCAAATCCCAGCGGCGGCGCCAAAATGATCGCAATTGTGGACGCCTACGATGCGCCCAGCGCCGCCAGCGATCTCGCTGCCTTTTCGACCCAGTTCGGTTTGCCCGCGGCCAACTTTCAGGTGGTTTATGCCAGCGGCGCGAGACCGGTGAACGATTCCGGCTGGGAAATTGAAGAATCGCTGGACGTTCAGTGGGCGCATGCTATGGCTCCCGAAGCCGCGATCGTTCTGGTCGAGGCAGCATCCAGCAGCCTGAGCGATCTCTTGGCAGCCGAAGACGTGGCCAGCACCATGGTCAACGCTGCCGGCGGAGGCGAAGTATCCAACAGTTGGGGAGCCACCGAGTTCGCCGGCGAGACCTCGTACGACTCTCATTTCGTCAAAGCGAATGTCGTCTTCTTCGCCTCTTCCGGAGACAGCCCCGGAACTCTATGGCCCGGCGCTTCGCCCAATGTCGTCTCTGCTGGAGGAACAACCATTCGCCGTGATGCGTCCACCGGCAAGTTCATCGCCGAGATTCCGTGGGACTGGGCGGCCGGCGGCGTCAGTTCGCAGGAGCCGCGTCCCAGTTACCAGGGCGCAAGCGCTGCCATCCCCGGCAATGGCCGCGGAGTTCCTGATCTGTCCTTCGATTCCAATCCCATCACCGGGGTGTGGGTGCTCGACTCTAACCAGGGTGGATGGTATATCGTCGGCGGAACTAGCGTGGCTTCTCCAGCGCTGGCGGGAATCATCAACTCCGCCGGCAGTTTTGCAGTCTCGACCAACGCGGAACTGACCACCATCTACGGCAACAGCGCCGTCCCAACCGTCTTCCGCGATATCAGGACAGGTTATTGCGGTCCTTACGCCGGCTACTCTGCCGTCGCAGGTTGGGACCCATGCACCGGCATAGGGGTAGTCAAAGGCAAGACGGGGAAATAACCCGGCTTTCGGAAGCTGCGGTTATTTCTATGCTGGGATAGGTGGCGCCGTAGCGCCGCCGCGCTGAGGACGACACATGCCCTGCGGGATTGCGGCAGCAGAATGCCGGCTGCTTGCCGCGCCCGAATCGCCCACGGTTTTGTTCTCGCTTTCCTTTACGCTTGGCCTAGAATGGGTTGCCAAGCGAGGGGAGAGGGGCATCCTTGGTTATGGCCAGCAGGGCGTCAGGTCAGGACCTGACAGTCGGTATCGATCTGGGCCACTACCGCATCGTCGAGAAGATCGGCGCCGGCGGCATGGGAGAAGTGTATCGCGCCCATGACCAGCACCTCGATCGCGACGTTGCCATCAAAGTGCTTGCTGCCGGGACGCTAAGCGACCAGTCCGCGCGCCGCCACTTTCGCAAAGAGGCGCTCGCTCTCTCCAAGCTGAACCACCCCAACATTGCGACTATCTATGATTTCGACACACAGGATGCGATCGACTTTCTGGTGATGGAATACATCCCCGGGATCACGCTGAGCGAGAAGCTCGCAGGCCGAGCGTTACCGGAAAAAGACGTCATCGCGCTGGGTACGCAAATGGCGGAAGGCCTCGCGGCGGCGCACGCCGAGGGCGTAGTGCATCGCGACCTGAAGCCGGGAAACCTGCGGCTGACCGGCGACGGGCGACTAAAGATATTGGATTTCGGGCTGGCCAAGCTGGCGCTTCCAGTCGCGCCAAGCGCCGCCACCGAAAGTCTTGTCGATTCCCAGGCAATGGCCGGGACTCTGCCCTACATGGCGCCGGAGCAGTTGCTGGGCGGCCAGTCAGACGCTCGCACGGATCTTCATGCCGCCGGAGCCGTCCTATACGAGATGGCCACCGGCCAGCGTCCCTTCGGCAAATTGGACCACGCGCAACTGATCTCGGCGATCCTGCAGCAGGCCCCGCCGCCGCCGGGTCAGCTGAATTCCCTGGTAACGGTGGACCTGGAGCGGATTATCGGCAAATGCCTGGAGAAGGAACCGGACAGCCGCTACCAGTCAGCGAAGGAACTGGCCGTCGACCTGCGACGGCTGGTTTCGTCGAGTACGGTGACAGCGTCCTGGCGGCCGGTCCAGAAGCCGCGGTCCACAACCTGGAAGAAGGTCATGCTCGGCCTGATTTCCGTGCTGGCGCTGACGGCGCTGCTGCTCGGCTTCAACGTTAATCGCTGGCGCGAACGGTTATTTGGAGCGGAAGCCGGCGGTCGGATTCACTCGCTCGCGGTACTGCCGCTGGTCAACCTGTCGCGCGATCCGGAGCAGGAGTACTTCGCCGACGGAATGACCGAGGAGTTGATCACCGATCTCTCGAAAATTGAGTCGCTGAAGGTGATCTCGCGCACCTCGGTGATGCAGTACAAGAACGCCAAGAAGCCGCTGCCTGAAATTGGACGCGAACTAGGAGTCGAAGGGGTAATCGAAGGCTCCGTGCAGCGCGTGGGCGATCGGGTACGAATCTCCGCGCAGTTAATTTACGCGCCCGGTGACACCCACCTGTGGGCGCAGAGCTATGATCGCGACCTGCACGACGTGCTGAACCTGCAGGGAGAAGTCGCGCAGGTCATCGCGAATGAGGTCAACGCCAAGGTGACGCCCAAAGAGCAGGCAGGCCTGGCGGAAAAACGTCCCATCGATCCGGAAGCATACCAGGCTTACCTGCAAGGCCGGTACTACTGGAACAAGCGCACGAAAGAAGACATCAAGAAAGCGATTGGCTATTTTCAGCAGGCGATTGATAAAGATCCGAATTACGCTCTGGCCTATGCTGGACTGGCAGACTCATACCTGATCCTGAGCCTCTACAGCAACGCGCCCTGGCAAGAGACTTATGGGAAGGCAAAGGCGGCGGCCACCAAAGCGCTGGAGATTGACGACAGTCTGGCCGAGGCTCATGCCACCCTGGCCGCGACCCGGGCGGGCGACCATTGGGACCTGGCTGGCGCGCTGACCGAGCTTGCGCGCGCCATCCAGCTAAATCCCAATTATGCGACTGCCCACCAATGGTATGCCGAATATCTGATCTGCTCGGGCGATACCGAGAAGGCGATTGCCGAAATGCGGCGGGCGCAGGAACTCGATCCTCTCTCTCTGGTGATCATTTCGACGTACGGTCGCATCCTGTTGGAAGCGCGGCGTTATGACGATGCGCTGGTGCAGGCGCAGAAAACACTTGAAATGGACACGAACTTCTATCCCGGTCATCAGCTTCTGGCTGAGGTGTATGAAGAGCAGGGCTTGTTCGGCCAGGCCATCACTGAGCGCCAGAAAGCAGCGACGCTGGCGGGCGAGAGCTCCGAAGAAGCTGCGCGCCGAGCCTTGCTCCTGAGGAACGCCTACGCCAGGAGCGGCGCAAAGGCGTATTGGGAACAGCGGCTGGAACTGGCCATGAACGATGCCCGGCAATTGAAAGATCTCCCCTACGATCTCGCCGATTCTTCTCCTTACCAGCTCGCGGTCCTGAATGCGCACGCCGGACGGAAAGAAGCGGCGATCAATCTGCTGCAAAAGGCCTTTAACGAATCCGATTACGGCCTTTATTATCTGAAGACCGCGCCGGCATTGGACGGGATGCACTCAGACCCGCGCGTAGCAAGTTTGATGTTGCGAATCGGGGTCAGTCAAAGCCGGTAACCGAGAGAAAGGAGAAGCGACATGCCAAGCAGAGGTCCTGGCAAGGGTCCTGGTAAAAAGAAGCCCGGCCCCAAGAAGAAAAAATCGAAGAAGAAGTAGGGACACTTTCAGTAGCAAGTCCGCCTGTTGTGAATGCATCGGACAAAACCGGGGACAAGGAGAATCGAATGCCGCGCAGACATCCTGGCAAGAAGAAACCGCCTAAGAAGAAGAAACCGTCGAAGAAGAAAAAGTAACGGAGAATTTCAGAAGTTGAGCTCGCGTCCGTGCTCTGCTGGCGCAGGCGAGTGGAGAAGTGTGTAGCGAGGAAGCTGTTGCCGTTGTGTTCCGGTTACTCCAGCCCCTGCGCGGAGAGCAGACTCGAGGCCAGCCAGGCGAGATTGTCGCGGCTCGCCTGAGATCTGACGCTGGGGAGTGAGCGTAGCGATCGCGCAAGGTAACGGCGGGCGATGCGCGTGCATTGTGCGATGGCCCCGACGTCCTGAATAATCCGCGCGGACCGGCGTATATCGGAAGCCGTGGGTTTGCCGTTGGTAAGGAAGTGCTTGAGGAATCTGCGATCCTCTCCGCCGCTCAGCCGGAGAGCGAGCAGGATCGGCAACTTAAGCCGCGCATTCTTAAGATCGGCGGCGAAGCTCTTGCCTGTTTTCCAGGGCTTGTCGATCACGTCGCTGACGTCGTCGGTAAGAAACAACGCCATGCCATAGTTGTAACCATAGGCAGCGAGGGCGCGCATCTCGGAAGCCGGTTTCCCCGCCAACAGCGCACCGCAGCGCGCGAGATTCGACATGAAATATCCCGCTCCCAGCCCGATGACGCGGTAATACTCGGAAAGGGCAAGATTCGTCCTCGCACTGTAGTAAAGATCCAGATACTGGCAGAGATAGAGATCGCGGAGCATCTCGTTCAGAATTTGCAGCACCACGGTGGCATACTTGAATCGTCCACGGTCCAACTCCAGGCAGAAAGTTCTCAAAGCAATCGACTGCATGAGTTCGGCGGCGATGACGGCGTAATTGATATCGTATTGCCGGTGAAAGGCTCGCCGCCCGTAGCGCAGGTCTCCGGCATCGAAAATGTCGTCAGTGATGAACGTGGAGGATTGCAGCAGATGCACAGCGGCGGCCAGTCTCTTGATGGTAGTGCTGACCTTCTGCGTCCGGCAGCAGGAATACACAAACAAAAAAGGGTAGTCCGAGGGCGTGTGCCGGCGCAGGGCGAACAGCATCATTCGGCGCAGGTGACGGTCGCGTGCGCTGAGATTGTCAAGCACCAGCCTTTGGGAGAGTGACTCAACTTCTCGGAATTGAGCGTGAAATCGTAACTCGCAGTTGTCCAAACCCGGTCCTCAATCTGAGTCACAATCAATGATCGTCGCCCGTCGGCGCTTTACGTGAAAAACGTCAAGAGCGATCCGCGAAGGCAAGAAGTTTGATTGTAATCGAGACCGTCGTTGTTCAGCCTGCACCCGATTGCTGTTGACAACCACGCAACCGCTGCTGTACACGATGGGTTTCTCCCGCGCGGTATGCGCGATTGCCATGCCCGATTCCACCGCTCAGAGCTCGAAGCCCGCTAAGGTCCGGCCATGATGATGATGTCCCGCGGCGCCGCGCAGCAGATTAGCATTCGCGACCTCAAGAGCATCGACGATCTCAGCCAGTTGAAAGCGGTGGAGAAAGAAGTCTGGGGC
>JBAVAA010000424.1:0-3171 GCA_049585515.1 Terriglobales bacterium
GTCCAAACTTTATCCCCGAACCGCGCTCGCCCTGCTCACCACGCTGAATCTGCTGAACTACATTGACCGCTCGGTGCTGTTCGCCGTACAGCCGCTGGTGGAGTCGGAATTCCACCTCAGCAAAACACAGGTTGGATTGCTCACCAGCGCCTTCCTCGGCTTTTACATGGTGGCAGCACCGTTTGTCGGTCCTCTGGCTGACCGCTATTCACGCAAAAGAATTATCGTGCTCGGTGCGATTTTCTGGAGCGGGCTCACGCTGCTCACCGCATTTACCCACACCTACTGGGAGTTGCTGGTACGGCATACGCTGGTGGGGATTGGCGAGGCGACCTTCGTCACCATCGCCCCCACCTTTGTTGCTGACTTGTTTCCGGAGAATCAACGCGGACGCATCTTTGGCATTTTCTATCTGGCGATACCCGTCGGGACGGCGGCTGGATATTTGCTCGGCGGCAGACTGGGGCCCGATTTCGGTTGGCGGTTTCCATTTTATATTGCCGCCGCTCCGGGCTTCTTGCTGGCGCTGGCGGTTGCCTTTCTTCCCGAGCCGCCACGCGGCCAATTCGACTCCTTAAAGGAGACTCCAGAGCGGGCTACGCTTCTGGGTTTGGCCCGGAATCGCGCGTTCTGGACGGTCACGCTGGGCATGGCCGCGGGAACGTTCTCTCTCGGCGGGATCCAGGTATGGATGCCCACCTTTCTTGTTGTCGCGCGCGGCTACAGCCTGAAGGGGGCCAACGAAGTGTTTGGCGGCATCGTTGTGGTCTGCGGCATTGTGGCGTCCCTGGCGGGCGGTTGGTTAGGGGACCGATTACTCGCGCATATGAAGGGCTCCTATTATTTCGTCTCGGCGCTCAGCATGGCCCTGGGAGTGCCCGTGATGATCGTCGCCCTCTTCGTGAAGGGCCCGATCATGTTGCCCGCGATCGCGCTGGCGGCATTTTTTCTGCTGGTGAATACCTCGCCATTGAACACTGCGCTGGTCAATGCGGTTGGGGCGCATATTCGTGCCACTGCGATCGCCGTGAATATTTTTCTTTTTCATCTTCTGGGAGATGTTCCTTCTCCAACTCTGATGGGCTACGTGGCCGACCACCATTCGCTGCAGGCGGCGTTTATTCTGCCGGTGATCGCCATGGCTGTTTCCTCTGTCATACTGTTTTACGGCATGAGATTTGCTCCGCCGCTGCGGATCAGCGAAGAATCGGCGGCATCGCAGCTTCCCCCGGGCGCATCTTCCTAAGCAAAATGCATTGGCACATATTTCACTGGGGCACATTTCAGTGGATTGCAGGCGGCCTCCTCGCGCTGGCCTGGTTTTCGCGCATCGTAGAAGCTGCGATCGGGATGCCGCATGTCGCCGACATTGCGCTGCCCGAATGGGATCGTCGGCCGGCGACCGCAAGCGGCGAGCCCAGGGTCAGCATTATCGTTCCCGCTCGTAACGAGGAAGAGAATATTCGCGAGACGCTGTCGCAATTGCTCAAGCTCGATTACTCCAATTATGAAATCGTTGCCGTCAATGACCGCTCGACCGACCGCACCGGCGCGATCATGGATGAAGTGGCTGCGGCAGAGGGCGCCCGCGCCACGCGGATTAAAGTGATCCACGTTTCGGAGTTGCCGGCGGGGTGGCTTGGCAAGACGCATGCGATGTGGACGGCCAGCCAGTGGGCGACCGGAGACTGGTTGCTGTTTACCGATGCCGACGTGCTGTTTAAGTCTGATGCCCTCCGGCGCGCCCTTGCTTATGCTGAGGCGGAACGAGCGGACCATGTGGTCCTTTTTCCACGCATGATCATGACGAGTCCCGGCGAGATAATGATGATCGCTTTTTTCCAGGTGCTTTTCGTTTTCGGACATCGACCGTGGAGAGTTGCCGATCCCAAGGCTCAGGACCACATGGGTGTGGGCGCATTCAACATGCTGCGGCGATCCGTTTATGAGGCGGTTGGGACCTATCGGGCTTTGCGCATGGACGTGCTCGACGATATGAAACTGGGCAAGGTAGTCAAGAATGCGGGCTATGCTCAGCGGAATGTTTATGGAGAGGACCTGATTTCCCTGCGTTGGGCAAAGGGCGCTCTTGGCATGGTCGACAATCTGACTAAGAACTTTTTCGCCGTACTTTCCTTCCAGTGGTGGCGAACCATAATCACGATCATCGGCTTAGCATTTCTGAATCTGGGGCCTTTTCTGGGTGTTTTTCTGGCCCAGGGATGGGCTCGAGTTCCTTATGCTGTCGCACTAGGTTCGCTGTTCGCGATTTATTGGGGGATGTCGTTCCGGTCGGCAATTCCGCCTTACTATTTCTTTCTGCATCCCATCGGCACCGTTCTGTTCATGTACATACTGCTGCGCTCCATGATTCACGCCCTGTGGAATGACGGCATCGTGTGGCGAGGAACCAGGTATCCACTGGATGAATTGAGGAAGGGTATGGTGTGAAGACCCGCTACTGACGCTCTCCTGGATCTTCAATTGAAATTGGTTCGCCTTGCTTTGCCGTGGTCTTTTTTGGAGCTTTGGCGTGCGTCGATTTCCCGGCACTGTAGTGACCGGGGCGCTCGACGTCGTAATCGGTCGGCACCTCAGGGAACAGAAGGAAAGCGCCTTCCCCCAATTGTTGGGAGCGGCGCAAGACGATTTGGGCGCGGCCATCATAGTCCTGGATTGTTCCCTTGATTTCGATCTGACGGCCTTCGAGCTGGCGAACGTCGCCCAGTTTCTTGAGATCGGAGGGGAACACGACGACGGTAAAGGGGCATGGCTTCTGTTTGCAGAAGTTAAGCAGCTTGACTCCGTTGCTGCCGTTCTCCACGTGGATCACGGTTCCGATGACACACTGAGCCGAGCCGACATGCTTGCTTGCCTCGGCCAGTGCCACGCAGTTACCTGTGGAAGGATTGCGCGCGTAACAAACTACATTTGCGGCGATGGTGGTCGCGGCCAGTAACGTCAGAAAAAGAAAACGCATGGAGGGAGAACGCTGGAAAGCGCGTGCTCAATTTCATTGTAGGCATGGAAAAAGACTTTCTGCGCTAAGCAGAACGAATATATCCGCAACCACTTCCCGAAAAGGGAACACTCTGATGCGTCGGCCAGGATGTCCATTCTGCCAAGCCGAGTCAGCATCACTTTTTGTGTGCCGCTAAGGAACAATATTCT
>JBAVAA010000425.1:0-9120 GCA_049585515.1 Terriglobales bacterium
AAGTTAGGTCGGGTGACAGGTGACAGCTCGCAGGCATTAGGTGACAGTCTCTAGAGGTCTCGGGTCTCACTTTGAGGAAATGGTTTTCTTGACCCCTGCGACCTGTCTCCTAACCTCTGCCAGGTTAGAACGTCCAAGATAGAACGGCTATAGGAGCGTGCGTGCCCGAGCCCAGTCCGGACAAGGAGAATAAAATGGCGACTGCCGAGGTACTGCCAATCGATAAGACTGCGACTTGGTCCGCCCCCGATTCCTGCATGATCGCAACCGAGGATCTGTGGAAGACCTACGATATGGGATCGGAGCAGGTGCACGCGCTGCGTGGCATCAACCTGCGGATTCAACGCAACGAATACGTGGCCATCATGGGCCCGTCCGGCTCCGGCAAGTCCACGCTGATGAACCTGATCGGCTGCCTCGACTCTCCGTCCAAAGGTCAGTACTGGCTCAACGGACAACTCGTCAGCGAACTCGACGACGACGAACTCGCCCGCATTCGCAACAAGGAAATCGGCTTCGTCTTCCAGACCTTCAACCTGCTGGCGCGCGCAACCTCCCTGCACAACGTGGAACTTCCGCTGATCTACGCCGGAGTTTCTTCCGAAGAGCGCACCGAGCGCGCCAAGGCCGCACTGACCTCGGTCGGCATGGGAGACCGCATGAACCACAAGCCCAACGAGCTCTCCGGCGGACAACGCCAGCGCGTAGCCGTCGCCCGCGCTCTGGTCAATAAGCCGGCGATCATCCTCGCCGACGAGCCTACCGGCAATCTAGACTCACAAACCGGAAACGAGATCATGGCCCTGTTCGACCGTCTGCACGCCGAAGGCAACACCATCGTTCTCGTCACCCACGAACACGACATCGCCGAATACGCCCATCGCATCGTCTACATCAAGGACGGCATCGTCGCCAAAGATGAAGTGAAGCAATAAGCAATGGCGTAGTGACAGCCGCCCTCGGCTGTCCAGCGGGTCGAAAGCACGCCTTACTTCCCAGACCGCAGCGCATCCGCCGTTGCCTGCGCTTCGATCAGATTCGCCGATAATCGTCTCACGCGCTCCAAAATCGTATTGGCTTCCTCCGAGCGTCCTTCCTGTTGCAAGGCGTGAGCAAGCAATAGAAATCCGACATCGGTCGGCTCCCTGGCCATAGCATTCGAATACTCGCGAACCGCCTCCGCCAGATTGCCGTTTTTCTCGGCAATCAAGCCGAGTCCGATCATGGCCATGGTCCGATCCGGCGCCAACTGCAACGCCGTTTCGAAACACTGCTTCGCTTTTACCGACTCGCCCATCTGACGATAGGCCGATCCCAGATTCCCATAGGCGGTAGCGCGCAGGTTCACGTCGCCCGAGTGGAGAGCCACCATCTGATAGCGCTCAATCGCCGCCGGCAAATTGCCGCGGCCGTGCTCGTAGGTGCCGAGATTCAAGTTGGCGGGCAGATCGTCCGGGCGGATGGCGAGTGCAGATCGGAAGTGCGCGGCCGCCTCCTCTGTCTTGCCCTGGCGCGCCAGATATTCTCCCAGTGTGTCTTGTGCAACGTAGTTATCCTTAGTCAGCGCCAGCGTGCGGTTCCAGAATGAAGGAATATCGTGCCAGTAGCCAACTTGACGGTAAGTAAGGACGCCCAGCACCAGCAGCCACCCAATTGCTGCGATGCCAAACCACCCGGCCAATGGCATAGGGACAGCCGCCCTCGGCTGTCCAGCGGAACGGGGCTCCGCCATTCTCGCCAAATCCGCCGCCAGCCACGTCAACATCAGAAACAACCCAATAAAAGGGATGTACGCGTAGCGATCCGCCATTCCCTGTGCGCCCACCTGCAGCAGTCCAATCATGGGGAACAAGGTCCCCAAAAACCAGAACCATCCAACGGCGAGATAGCGGCGGTCGCGACCCCGAACAACTAGTACAGTAATGAGCATCAATACGAGCGTGGCCGTTCCGATCTGCCACACCGGATAGAGCCTGACGGGATGCGGATACAGCGCCACCAGGTTCGATGGCCAGATCGCCTTCCCCAAGTAACTCACATACGAAACCACTGCCGTCTCCAGCCGCAAGAGCGGGCTGTATTGGGAAAAAGTCTTGATCGCGCCTCCGGCACTTTGAGCCCTGAGTGTGATAACCGCGCTGATTGCGGAGAGGAGCAAAAGCGGCACCTTCTCCAGCACCAGCCAACCAACCGACGTTTTGGGTAGGTTTCCATTCTGACCCACGGCATCAGCCGCAGCCGGAGGGTCGATCCGGCGCAGAGGCCAATAATCCATCAGACAAAGCACCAAGGGAAACGTAATCACTTGTGGCTTGCTAAGCAGCGCGAGCACAAAGAAGAAACCCACTGCGGCATAGCGGAGGAGTCCAGGCCTGCGGGTGTACCAGACGTAGGCGTAGACCGCGAACAGGAAAAAGAACATGCTCAACACGTTCTTCCGTTCGGCCGCCCACGCTACGCATTCGACGTTGATGGGATGAAGCGCAAACAGAGCCGCAACCATCAGGCTGCGCCAGCGGAACCCGGTGGCGCTCTGCAGCAGCAAAAAAAGAAGCACCGCGTTGGCCGCATGCAAAAGAACATTTACCAAGTGCGGTCCGGCGGGATTCAACCCAAAAAGTTGGCAATCTAGAGCATGCGAAAGCCAGGTCAGCGGATGCCAGTTCGCTTCGTCGTAGGTAATAAAGGCCCATTTGACCGTCGCCCACGTCAGACCCGCCCGTACATGAGGATTGTTCGTGATGTAAGTATCGTCGTCATAGTTGAGGAAGCCGTTGTGAGTCACCGGGCTATAAGCCAGGAGCACAGCAGCGGTCAACATCAGGCACAGGACTGGCGTATGTTTCTCAGGCAGATGGAACGGTCCAGAGAAGACCGAGGCCCGAAGCGGTTCGACGCGCCTCGCCGTGACGGCGCCAGAAGAGGAACTCATGGATTTGACTATTGTGACTCAGCACGGCCCCGATTCGCGAGAGGAACCGCGACCAGGAGTTCCGTTGGTCATTGGAGAAGAAGTCGCTCGGCAACTAATGCACGGGCCCGACGGGACGGTCGTTACTGCACCGGCGTCGGACTGATCGCTTTCTCGAAACGTGGACCTGAAATAGCATCGGCCGCTCCCGCCACAAAGAAGTCGTGATCATAAAGATTGCGGTACATGCGTCCGGCAATCTCGGCTGCTTTCGGCCCGAAAGTGGGCCGTCCGCCTTGCAGGAAGACAACGGTCACAATGCGACCGATGTCGGTGTTGGCGTAAGAGGCGAACCATCCGAAACGCGTGCCCGCATGCGAACACGTTCCCGTCTTGCCGAGGATCGATTCTTCGTTAAAGTTCAAACGCACGCTGCGCGCTGTGCCGTAGGCGACGGCTCCGGCCATGCCGTCGGAAAGTTCAGGAATCAACGGCTGGATATCGAGATGACGCTTGATGACGGGCTGAAAGTTGGCGATCGCCTCCGGACCGTTCGGATGTTGCAGGTAGTAGAGCGTTCCGCCGTTTGAGATCGCCGTCACCAACGCGCCCAACTGCAGCGGGGTCATCGAGATGCCCTCGCCAAACGAGCACATCTTGCTGACGCCACCAAGTTTGGCGGAGATTTCCGTCTCCGGATAGGTGCCAAGTTGTTCCCCGGGAATGTGGTAGCCGGCAAGTTCTCCCAGTCCAAATTGGTGTGCGTAGTACTGCACTTTCTCGAATCCAAGCTTGCGGCCGACCGCTTCGAAGTAGGCGTTGTTCGAATGCGCCAGCGCCTCCGTAAGATTCATACGGCTGCGGCCTCCGAGCGAAATCTGAGTTCCCTCGTCAATCACCCCTTCGCTGAGCGCCGCCAGAGCCACGGAAAGCTTGATGGTCGAGCACGGCTGCGCCCCGCTAGAAAGCGCCAGCCTCTGGTTGACCATGGCCAGGATACGCCCGCTGGTGGGCTCGATGGCGACCACAGTACCATTCATGTTGCCCAAAGCGTCGATTGCAGCCTGCCGGACCACCGGATCTTCGCCAGCGGTAACGTCGCCCTCGGTGATATCCGACGCGAACGAACTGGTATGGAACCGCTCATAATAACGATGACGACGGCTTACGACAGAAGAACGCACACGCGAAGAATGAGTGCTGGAGTAACCTGTAGCGGTTGAGCCCGTGGCGGCGTAGCGCGCCCGCGCAGCATGGCTCCGCGCCAGCGTCCGCATGCGCCTTCTTGCATGCTGATTTTCAGTAACGCTGTGAGCTTTCTTGTGCGTTGTAATCGTGCTCGGGTTGATGCTGGCTGCCAGGCCACTAGCCCCAAGCAACATTGCCAATCCCGAGAGAAATGTAAGACGAAGAAACCAGGCCCGAAACTTCAATTCACCATCCCCCGTTGGTACTCGCCAAATTAGTGCTCAGCCAGCCCCCACTACAGCCATCGGCTAATGATTAGGATGCAAGAGTCTCGCCAAACCCGCCCAGTAGAAGGGCTCCGACGCCTGCATCTGTCCGATAGTAGGCGATTTACGCGCTTCGGCGCAACGTCAAACTGCAAAAGCAACCATGGCCGAATCTTCCCGATAACTACATGAGCAAATTGCATTTACGGTGATTTTGTAAGAGGACACTGCACCATGGTAATCGACTGCGTTTGTTACTGAAACAGTGGCCGCATCTGCAACGGTTTGCACATACGACGCAGAACGCAATTGTCGTGACATTATTAGTCACACGGTGGAGCGACGAGTCACACAGTCGAGCGACAACGTCTCGCCCCTCCAGTCCGCAGCCCACGGTTGCCGCTTTTCTGATATTTTCGGACGGGCATCCTTGTCAAATTCTTCCGAGGTCTGCGTCTTGCGAACATCGCTTGTGATCGTTTCCTTCGCCCTCGCCCTGGTCTTCCCACTCTTCGCCCAGGCTGCCGAACAAACCCTCGAAGCCCGCCGCGCTGAACTCAACCGCCTGCTCGCCGATGAGTGGGAGTACACCCTCCGCACTCAGCCCGAACTAGCCACCCAGGTCGGAGACAATCGCTACAACGACCGGCTGAGCGATTTCTCTGACAAGGCGATTGCCGACGACCTCGAACACACCCGCCAGGCACTGGCGCGCTTCGAAGCCATCGACGTCACCGGATTTCCGGAGCAGGAAAAGCTCAATCACGCGCTGATGCTGCGCAACCTGCGCGAAGCGCTCGACGCCGCACAATTCAAAGACTGGGAGATGCCGGCCACGCAGTTTGGCGGTATTCACCTGGGATACGCAGGTCTAGCTTTCGATTCTCCATTCCGCAACAAAAAAGATTACGAAGACTACCTGTCCCGTCTGCATCAGATCCCTCGCGTGCTCGATCAGGCCATAGGCCATATGCGCGACGGACTGCGCGACCGCCTCATGCCGCCCAAGTATCTGCTCGAGAAAGTGTCCGGCCAGGCGCAGCAGATTGCCGACGATCCGCTCGACAAAAGTCCGTTCACCGATCCGTTGCGCAAGTTTCCAGACGCCATCGGTGAAGTTGACCGGAAACGACTCCGTGCAGAGATCGAAAGCGCGGTGAAAAACGAGGTCGCGCCCGCCTACGCGAAATTCGCCAAGTTTGTACGCGAGGACTATGCGCCCCATGGCCGTCTCGATCCTGGCGTCTGGGCCTTGCCCGATGGCGAAGCCCGTTATCGTCTCGCCGTGCGTCATCAGACGACCACCGATTTCACCGCCGACCGGATTCACCAGCTCGGTCTGAAAAGCGTCGCGGAAATTGAGACGCAAATGCTGGCCATCGCCAAGGCGCAGGGTTTCAGCGATCTGAAATCGTTCAACGAGCACATCCGCCAGGATCCACAACTGCATGCAAAATCCGGTCAACAGTTATTTGACCTGTACACGCACTATCGCGACCAGATGTATGAAAAGCTGCCGGAACTATTTGGACGCCTGCCCAAGAACAAACTGGCGGTTGTTCCAATGGAAGCATATCGCAGCGCCTCCGCTCCACCTGCCGACTACTCCATCGGCGCCGGAGATGGCTCGCGTCCCGGACGCATCAACGTCAACGAATATGCCCCGGAAAAGCGACTGCTTCTAAACGTGGAAGCCATCGCCTACCACGAAGGCGTTCCAGGACATCACCTGCAGTTTTCGATTGCGCAGGAACTCACCGGCCTGCCACCGTTCCGTAAATTCAATCTCGATCTGAATGCATATACCGAAGGCTGGGCCTTCTACTCCGAGCGCCTCGGAAAAGAAGTGGGCTTTTATCAGGACCCCTACAGCGAATACGGCCGCCTGCAGAATGAAATGTGGCGCGCCGTGCGCTGGGTGGTAGACACGGGCGTCCATTCGCAGCACTGGACGCGCCAGCAAATGGTCGATTACTTCCACGAACACACCGCCATGGACGATGAGAACATCAATACCGAAGTGGATCGCTACATCGCGTGGCCGGCGCAGGCGCTTTCCTACAAGATGGGACAAATGAAGATTCTCGAGCTACGGGCGCGAGCACAGAAAGAGCTGGGAGCTAAGTTCGACCTGCGCGCCTTCCACGACGCGGTCCTCGACCAGGGCCCGCTTCCGCTCGATCTGTTGGAAGCAAAGATTGACGAATGGATCGCTGCGAGAAAATGACCGAATGTAATCGTGGTGCGATGTGGGTCATGACAGCTATTCAGCTTTCGGTGCCCGTCAAAATGAGATGCTGACTTCCGCGATAGTCCGCGACCGGCCTGCTGCATAGACCCATTTCTTCACCGCAACCGCGGCTGACTCTCCGAGAATCGGGTTCCCGCCGAGCAAAGCGACCTCATCCACACTGCCCTTTGGCGAAATCGACACCCGCAAGCGCACGGTTCCGCCAATGTTCAACCGCTTCAGCGTCTCCGGATAATCCGGCTCGACGCGGGAAATCAGCCGTCTTTCTGCGCTGCCACGGGAATCCTCAATCACCAGAGTCTTCACCCCCGGGGCGCCTGCTTCGCAGGTCACGTATCCAATCGCGCCCCTGGTTCGGGCTATGTAAGCCACGACTTCCTCATCCGACCCCAACGCCTTCGGCATGGAGCCTCTGCCGGTGAACACCAGCGTCCGATAGTATGCCTGCAGATCGTCCTCGCTTATGCCGAGATATTCTTGCAGGAAAGCGGTGTGGACGGGTCCATCCTTTTCATGTACCGGTTCCACGTGTGTGCCATCCGCGAGCGAGTTCCGTTCTTCCAGAAACACGCGTCTCAGTTCGGCGGCGGAGATGCTATCTGCCTTTACACTCGAATTGGCAATCACCTTGATGTCTACAGCAAGGGAATTCGCCGCGCCGAAAATCGCCATTCCGGCCACGATGAGGAGCACTTTCGGACGCTTCACTGGGTTCTCCTTTCCAATCCCCGCACCTAGAAATTGATACTGGTCTTGCTTACCAAAGCGTTGGTGTTGGGCTTGAACCCCTGCGGGTTCACCTGCGGGTAAAATCCGTCCGGATAGGTGCTGGTCCCATATCCGTTCATGAAGTGCCCCTCCACTTTCAGGTTCCAGAAGTTTGTCAGCTCGACGCGCGCCGTGATGACCTTGTCGTAGACGTGGTTGCCAGGGAGGCTGGTGTCGGTTTGGTTGGGAAACCCACCAATCACGCCCTCGTTTATGCTGGTGATTGAATAACTGGAATAGTAGGAGCCAACTTCAAACCGTTTGGCAATGCGGTAAGCGCCTGAAACATACCACCCCCGAACATCGTCCACATTTTCCCCGGTACCGGTGAAAACCAACTGGTCGCGCAAGTAGCGGCGATACTCCGAGTCAATCCGCAATTTGCCGACTTTGAACTCGCCGTAGAACTGATTGGTCCAATCCGCTTTCGAGGACTCGGAGTACGGAATCCTGCCTGCACGAGGACTAAGGGGATTTACACTTGATCCTTTACCGGTCGTATCCTGGTCCAATCGCGATGCGCCAATCAACAGACCCTTCACTGGAGTATCCCAGCGCAGATCGGCGCCGTACTGCAGTCCGCCAAAGCTCGTAAAAAGCGTTCCGAACTGAGATAAAAGGTAGGGGTATCCGCTGTAGATGCTGTCACTGCGGTGCCCGGCGTAGGCCGTATAGGAAAAGTCGCCGAGACGGCGCCACAGAGCAACATTTCCGTAAATATCTCCGCCGAGGTGAGCAATGGTGGCATCGCGTAGATCGGTCGGGTAAACGCTTTGCGGAAGCAGCGCGAAGGGGCGGAGGAAATCCAGATCCTGCGTATCGTTATATAAACCGAGGGTGGTTTTAACTTTGCCGCCGCGAATGCCGAACCAACTCTTGAAGCGGTAGTCGGCAACGGCCCAGTCCAAAGAAGTATGATACTGACCCAACTGTCCCAGGTTGCGGTCGTAAAGTTGAGCTCCGACCCGGAGCTTATCGGTAAGGCTCGTGGAAGCGTTGATGCCGAAGTCGGTATACGCGGCGCTGCCCTGGCTGCTGTTCATCGTCAGCCAGTTGTTGGTGTTGGTGTAGACAAATCCCTGCGATACGAATCCGTGTACCTGCACCTCGCGGTCGAAGAGTTTGAAGTCCTGCGCCTGTAATGAGAATTGACTTATGCAGAAACAGGCAAAGACCCATCCGGCGAGTCGTCGATCCACAAGGCCTCCCCGATGCGTTCTCAGGGATTACATCGGCCAACTCCGAGGAATCTTGAGGATCGCCGTTCGACATCCTCCCGCGCCGCGCTCAAGGTACCGATCTTTACATCACCTCGCTGCGTTTGCGCAGAAATGCGGGCACGTCGAGATCTTCGGCCTCGTAGTGGGGAGCACCCGACCGCATTGCATCGAGCGCGATCACTTCGGCTTGCGACGCGCTACCGGGCGTCGATTCCTGAAAGCCCGCGGACGTTGGATCTGGCTCGAAGGCCGGCTCAAAGACAGGCACCGGCTCGGCCACCGTTTCAGGCTCGTCGAAATGATCGGTTTGTTCCGAAATACGACGAGAAACATGGCGCGAAGCTTCCCGCGAAATTATGACGGGATCATAATTTTCGTGAAGTCGCGAACGGCGAATTCCAGCCTCCTTAAAGCCGGTTGCGATCACCGTGATCTTGACCGCATCTTTCATCTTCTCGTCCAGCACCGCGCCGAAAATAATGTTGGCATCTTCGTGCGCCGCGCCCTGAATAATCG